>ANAW01000211.1:0-59228 GCA_000340945.1 Nocardiopsis synnemataformans DSM 44143
CGGACCAGCGGACTGCGGCGCGAGGAGGTCGCGTCGCTGTGCCACATGTCGACCGACTACTACTCCCGCCTGGAGCGGGAGCGCGGACCGCGGCCGTCGGGCCAGATGCTCTCCTCCATCGCCCAGGGGCTGCACCTGTCGCTCGACGAGAGGGACCACCTGTTCCGCCTCGCCGGGCACAACCCGCCCGCGCGGGGCACGGTCAGCGAGCACATCAGCCCCGGCCTGCTGCGGGTCCTGGACCGCCTGGACGACACGCCCGCGGAGATCGTCACCGAACTCGGCGAGACCCTGCGCCAGAGCCCGATGGGCGTCGCGCTGACCGGGGACACGACCGGGTACACCGGGCCCGCCCGCAGCGCGGGGTACCGGTGGTTCACCGATCCCGACTCCCGGCGGATCTACGCGCCGGAGGAGCACCCGTTCCTCACCCGCATGTACGCCTCGGGCCTGCGCGGGCTCGTCACCCTCCGGGGCCCCGGCTCGCGGGCCGCCTACCTCGCCGACCTGCTCCTCGGCCAGAGCGAGGAGTTCCGACGGGTGTGGAGCGACCACGAGATCGGTGTGCGCCCCCACCACGTCAAGCACTTCGTCCACCCCGAGGTCGGTCCCCTGGAGCTGAACTGCCAGCGGCTGGTCGACCCCGGCCAGGCCCACTCGCTGCTCGTCTACACCGCGGTCCCCGGCAGCGAGAGCCACGACAGGCTGCACCTGCTGTCCGTGATCGGAGCCCAGGCGCTGGGCTGAGGGGTCCGCTGCCACGCGTCGCCCACACCCCTCACGGGCTGGAGGTGGCGATGTCCTGGCCCCTGTCGAGGACGCCGCGCGGGTCCCCGTCCGGGGCCACGGCCGTGCCCAGCTCCCCGGCCATCGTGCCGCGCAGCTGGGCCCAGACCGGTTCGTAGGTGGGGTCCAGCCGGGCCTCGGGGATCTGTTCGACGTACTCCCCGACGTCGGGGTCGTCGCGGAACTCCTCGACGCCGGACCCGGTGGTCGGCAGCAGGCCCTCGACCTCCAGGTAGGCGGTGTAGTTCTCCGGTTCGTAGAAGTAGTCCAGGAACTCGGTGACCAGCTCCTGGTTGCCGGGGTTGTCGAAGGCCACCAGGTAGTCCTGGATGCCGTGGGTGGAGGGTTCGGCGCCGCCGTTGGTCGGGTGGGTCGTCGTGCCGTAGTCGATGCCCGCCTCGTGCACCGGGTCCAGGAACGCGCTGCCGCCCAGCGGCGCGTACACCATGGCGGCCCTGCCCTGGGCGAAGAGCGGCCACGTGCCGTCGGGGCGGTTGGTCTGCCCGGGGTTGGGCTGGGTGGCGTCGTGCTCCACCACCAGGTCCCGCAGGAACTCCAGCGTGGCGACGTTGCGGTCGCTGTTGACCGTCCACTCGCCGTCCTGCTTCCAGCCGCCGCCGTTGGACCGCGCCCACGTGCCGAACTCGTAGTCGCCGCCGTCGAAGCCCAGCGCCAGCGCGTAGGGGACGTGGTCGCCGGGGAGCGCCTTGATGCGCTCCGCCGCCTCCAGGAACTCGTCCCAGGTCCGCGGCGGCTCGCTGATCCCGGCCTCGGCGAAGATGGTCCGGTTGTAGTACATCGCGTTCACCGTCGCGACGAACGGCAGGGCGTACTGCTCCCCCTCGAACGAGGCGTTCTCGGCCAGGGTCGGGACGAAGTCGGTGAACTTGTCCTCGGGCAGGACGTCCCGCGCGCGGTGCAGCAGGCCCGCCTCGGCGTAGTCGGCGAAGACGTTCGTGTTGAGGACGTCCGGGAACTGCCGCGTCTGCACCATCGTGTTGACCTGGTTCTGGAGGTTGTCCCAGCCGATCACCCGCAGCTGGACGCTCGTGCCGGGGTGGTCGGCCTCGAAGTCCTCGATCAGGTCGGTCCAGTAGGGCTGCGTCCCCTCGGTGTACTGCGCCACGACCAGCTCGATGGTGTGCGGGTCACCGCCCCCGTCCCCGCCGCACCCCGTCGCGAGCAGCACGGCCGCTGACAGCGCGGCGGCGCAGGCGGTGGCCCGCGGCCTCTGGTTCCTCATCGGCTGCCCTTCCCTTCCGCTTCCCGGCGGGGACGCGTCATCGAACACTGCCCGTGGTCAGGCCGCTGACCAGGTACTTCTCAATCAGGGCGAAGAGGATCACCGTGGGGACGACGGCCATCAGCCCGGCGGCGAAGAGGTACTGGTAGTTCGTCTCGTACAGGCCGATGAACTGCTGGACCCCCACCGTCAGCGGCACCCTGCCCTGCGACGGGTCGTTGAACAGGGTCAGCGCGACGATGAACTCGTTCCACACCTGGATGAAGGTGAAGACGACCACCGTGATGATCCCCGGCGCCGACAGCGGGACGATGATCCTGAGCATGGTCCGGAAGCGGCCGAGGCCGTCCATCATGGCCGCCTCCTCGGTCTCCCTCGGGACCGCCCTGAAGTGGGTGTTGAGGATCCACACCGCGAAGGCGATGTTGAAGGCGGAGTTGACGGCGATGATGAACCAGTAGGAGTTCACGGCGCCGAGGAAGAGCGCCTCCCGGTACAGCCCGATGATGAGCGCGACCGCCGGGAACATCTGGGTGATGAGGATCAGGCCGAGGAAGGCGCCCCTGCCGCGGAAGTCGGAGCGTCCGATGACGTAGGCGGCGGGCGCGGCCACGGCGAGCACGACCAGGGTCGAGACCCCGGCGACGGTGAGGCTGACCCGGAAGTACTCCGCCAGCGGGATCCGGTTCCACACCTCGACGTAGTTCGACCACGCCCAGTCCCGCGGCAGGTAGGTCGCGGGGACGGCGAACAGCTCCGCGTCGGTCTTCAGCGACCCGAGGAACATCGCGACGTAGGGGGCGAGGAAGAACAGGGCGATCAGCGCCCCGACGAGGGGGAGGACGGCGCTCCTGCTCCGGCGCCACACCCGGCCGCCCGCGTCCGCGACCGGGCGCACGAGCGGAGCGCACGCGTTGGCCGCGCGCCCGCGCAGGGACGACCACGAGCGCGCGGCCCCGCCGGCGAGCGAGCGGACGCCGCCCGGCACCGCAGAGGCGATCGCGCGGCCCGCCCGGTCGCGGCGGCCCGGCCGCAGCAGCCAGGCGAGGGCCGCGATCAGCCCGACGAGGAAGACCACGTTCAGCACCGCGAGCGCGGCGGCCTCGCCCGGGTCCAGCTGCTCCTTGAAGGCGATCTTGTACATCCACGTGACCGTGGTGTCGGCGTGGTTCCCGGCGATCGAGCCGGTGATCACCCAGATGAGCGTGAACGCGTTGAACACGTGCAGCATGTTCAGCACGAACGCGACCAGCAGCGAGGGGCGCAGCAGCGGCAGGGTGATGTGGAGCCACCGGCGCCAGGCCCCGGCGCCGTCGATCCTGGCGGCCTCGTGCACCTCGGCCGGGATCGTCTGGAGACCGGCCAGCAGGACGTAGGTCGTGAAGGGGACCGACGTGACGACGCCGACGACCATGATCGAGTAGAAGGCCGTGGCGGGGTCCTTGTACCACTCGTGCGGGGCGTCGAGGATCGACAGGTCCATCAGCAGGCGGTTGACCAGGCCGTTGCCGCCCTCCAGCAGGAACCGCCAGACCGTCGCGGTCATGACCAGCGACGCCGCCCAGGGCACGACGACGGAGAGCCGTACCAGCCGGCGCCCGCGGAACTCCTTGGTGAGGAACTGGGCCAGGGCCAGGGACACCAGGAGCGTCACCGCGAGGACGACCACCAGCCACACCAGCGTGTTGGCCACGACCCCGGGCAGCGCGGGCTCCGCGAACAGCCGCCGGTAGTTGTCCAGCCCCGTGAACCCCTGGATCTGTCCGATCCGGTCGACGGCCAGGAAGGACATCCAGGCCATGTAGAGCGCGGGGAAGACGATGACCAGGCCGATGAGGGCGGTGGCGGGCAGCAGCCAGCGCGCCGCCGACGTGCGCCGCCACAGGTCGCGGGCGGGCCGGTCCGGGGAGGTCTCGGAGCGGCCGTCGAAGCGGTCGGGACCGTCCGGGTGGTCCGGGGGAGGGGCCAGGGCACGGTCGCGCTCCGCGTCGACCCCGCCCGTGGGCCGCGCGGTGTCAGCCATGTCCGTCTCGGGCGTACGCGAGAACCATGGTGAGCGCTCCCTCCGGTAGTCGGTGAGTGACCATCGTCACGTTCGTTGTGATTGGTGTCAAGCTTTATGTCCTCCCTCTGTTCACTAGTAATCATCATGTGCTCATGTAATGATCGTTGGGCGTGACCAGTCCGCGTCCGGAGCCACCGGGGCGCCGCCACCCGTCCGCCGGAGCCGGAAAGCAGCCACCGCAGCCACCGCAGCGGCCTCAGCCGCCGCCGAGGCGGCGAGAAGGGGGAACGAGGATGCCCGACGACGCGAGCCGACCCGCGATCATCCCGGTGCCCATGCGGGTGGAACCGCGCGCGGGGGCCTTCCGCCTGGACCGCGGGCTCTCCCTGAGCGTCGGACCAGACGCGGAGCCGGCGGGCGCGCTGTTACGCGAAGTCCTGGCCCCGTGGACAGGATCGGGGGCCGGGCCGGGCACCGTGGTCGGACCTGAGGCCGGGAGCGGACCGGGCGCCGGGGGCGTACAGGACGGCGGGGGCGGTCAGGACGGCGCCGCGGGGTCCGTCACCGTGCGCGTCGACCCGCGGCGGGCCCGCGAACACGGCTACACGCTGACCGTGGACACCGACCGCGTCGAGGTCGTCGGCGCGGACCCGGTCGGGGCCCTCCACGGCGTGCAGACCCTGCGCCAGCTCCTGCCCGCGCGGCTGTGGCGGGCGGACGCGTCCGTCGAGGGCGCGGACATCCCGTGTACGCGTGTGGAGGACCACCCCCGGCTGCGCTGGCGCGGCCTCATGCTGGACGTGGCCCGGCACTTCCTGCCCAAGGACTTCGTCCTGCGCCTGATCGACCTGCTCGCCCTGCACAAGCTCAACGTCCTGCACCTGCACCTGACCGACGACCAGGGCTGGCGGATCGAGGTTCCCGGCTACCCCCGGCTGACGGAGGTCGGCGCGTGGCGCGCGCGCACCGTGGTCGGCAACGACCTCGGGACGAGCCCGGACCCGGTCTACGACCAGACCCCGCACGGCGGCTACTACACCGAGGCCGACCTGCGCGAGATCGTGGCCCACGCGCGCGACCGGTGCGTCGAGGTGGTCCCGGAGATCGACATGCCCGGCCACATGCAGGCGGCCGTCGCCGCCTACCCCGAACTGGGCAACACCGGCGCCCCGACGATCGTGCGCGAGCGCTGGGGGGTGGGCACCCGCCTGCTCAACGTGGACGAGACCGCGCTGCGGTTCTGCCGCGACGTCCTGACGCACGTGATGGACGTCTTCCCCGGCCGCTACGTCCACTGCGGCGGGGACGAGGTCCCCAAGGACGAGTGGCGGGACAGCCCCCGGGTGCAGGAGCACATCCGCCGACTGGGGCTCGCGGACGAGGAGGCGCTCCAGGGCTGGTTCACCGGGTACATCGCCGCCTTCCTCGCCGAACACGGCCGCACGCTGGTCGGCTGGGACGAGGTCCTGGACGGGGGAGCGCTCCCCGCGGACGTGACGGTGATGGCCTGGCGGGAGCAGGACCGGGGCGAGGACGCGGCCCGCCGCGGCCACGAGACGGTCATGGCGCCCACCAGCCACGTGTACTTCGACTACTACCAGGACGAGGAGACCGCGGCCGAGCCCCTCGCCTTCGGCGGCGGCTTCGTGCCGCTGGCCACGGCCTTCGACTTCGAACCGGTGCCCGCCGCGCTCGACGGGGAGGCCGCCCGGCGCGTCGTCGGCGCCGAGGCGCAGATGTGGACCGAGTACGTGGCCGCCGAGGACCACACCGAGTACATGCTCTTTCCCCGCCTGTGCGCCTTCGCCGAGGCCGTCTGGCGCCAGCCGAGCGCGCACGGCCACGACCGCGCCGACTTCCTCGCCCGGCTGCGCGCCCACCTGGAGCGGCTGGAGGCCCTGGGCGTGCGCTACCGGCCGCTCGACGGGAGGAACGACCCGTGAGGCCCCCGGGGCCAGGCCGCGGCTCAGGCCTGGATGACCTCGACCCCGGCCCTGGTGAAGCCGTCGACCACGCCCGGGTCCGCGTCCTTGTCGGTCACCAGGACGTCGATCCCGGTGACCGGCAGGATCCGGGCGAAGGCCCGCTGGCCGATCTTGTGGCTGTCCGCGGCCACGATGACCCGCTCGGCGCGCCGGGCGAGCAGCGTGTTGGCGGCGGCCTCGTCCTCGTCGAAGGCCATGGCGCCGATGTCGGCGCCCACGGCGTCGGCCCCGATCACGGCCACGTGGAGGGAGAGCGTCTCCAGGACCCGTTCGGCGAGCGGCCCCACCAGTTCGTAGGAGCGGGGGCGCACGACCCCGCCCACGACGACCACCTTGATGTGGGGGCGCACCAGCAGTTCGGTGGCGATGTTGAGAGCGCTGGTCACCACGGTCAGGCCGCGCCCGGGGTCGTCGGTGCGGAAGCTCTCGTGCAGGGCCAGGGCGCGCGCGACCTGGGTGGTCGTGGTCCCGCCGTTGAGGCCCACGACCGAGCCCGGGGGGACCAGGTCCGCGATCGCCTGGGCGATGCGCTCCTTCTCCTCGGCGTGTCTGGCGGCCTTGTAGCTCAGCGGCAGGTCGTAGGAGACCGACGAGGCGACGGCTCCGCCGCGCGTGCGGGTCAGGAGCTGCTGCTGTTCCAGGTGGTCGAGGTCGCGCCGGACGGTGGCCGGGGAGACCTCCAGCTCCTCCACCGCCTCGTCGACGGTGAGGGACCCGCGCTCGGAGAGCAGTTCGAGCACAGCCGTCAAACGCTGGTGGCGGTCCATGACGTCCCCCAAGGACAAACTGTTGATCCAATCTGACTGATAACCGACTATATCGATCAAAAGCAATCAGATTAACGATGCTTCGCGCGCGTCGTCGCACACCGCCCGCAGAGAACGGGTCATGGGAGCACTTCTACCCGACCCGGGGGCGGGGGCGCACGGCGGGACACGCCGCGAACGGGGCCGCGACGGGGGCGGGAGGCGACGTCCCGGCGTCCGGGTGAGGGCGCCGGGCCGCTCCCGCGGCAGGTGCGAAGGGCCCCGCCGTCAGCAAGGGAGAGCATAGTTGAACACCCATGTCACCGCGGAGATCGCCAGCCAGCCGCAGTGCTGGCGGCGCGTCGCGGACGCGCTGGCGTCCGCCGCGCCCGCCCTGCCGCGGCCCGGAGAGCGCACGGCCGTCGTCGGCTGCGGCACGTCCTGGTTCGTCGCGATGTCCTACGCCGCCCTGCGCGAGCGGGCCGGGCAGGGGCCGACCGACGCGTTCCCGGGATCGGAGGTGCCGCCCGGCCGCTCCTACGACCGGATCGTGGCCATCAGCCGCTCCGGCACGACGACCGAGGTCACGGACCTGCTCAGGCAGGCCCGGGACGTTCCCGCCACCGTCATCACCGCCGTGCCCGGCTCACCGGTCACCGGGCTCGCCGACCTGAGCGTGGTGCTGGACTTCGCCGACGAGAGGTCGGTGGTCCAGACCCGCTACGCCACGACGGCGCTCGCCCTGCTGCGCGCCCACCTGGGCCACGACGCCGAGAGCTTCGCCCGCGACGGCGAGCGGGCCCTGGAGGTCCCGCTCGAACCCCTGGTCCGCGCCGACCAGATCACGTTCCTCGGCCGGGGGTGGACGGTGGGCCTGGCCCACGAGGCGGCACTGAAGTCGCGCGAGGCGGCGCGGATGTGGACGGAGTCCTACCCGGCGATGGAGTACCGCCACGGCCCCCTCACCATCGCCGAGCCGGGCCGACTCGTGTGGTCCTTCGGTGAGCCGCCCGCTGGCCTGGCCGCCGAGGTCGAGGCCACCGGCGCCGCCTTCCGCGCCAGCGACCTCGACCCGCTGGCCGACCTCGTCGTGGCGCAGCGGCTGGCCGTCGCCCTCGCCGAGCGGCGGCGGCTCGACGCGGACCGGCCCCGCAACCTCACCCGCTCGGTCGTCCTCGCGGACGAACCGACGTGAGCGCCGTCGTCGCCGTCGACGTCGGCGGAACCCTGACCAAGGCGGCCCTCGTGGACGCCGACCACAGGGTGCTCCTCACGCGCAGGACGCCCACGCCCACGGGGCCCCGCGTCGCCGAAGCGGTGATCGACACCGCCGCCGCCCTCGTCGGGGAGCTGCGCGCCGCACCCGGCGGAGACCGGGTCGCGGCGGTCGGGGTGGTCGTCCCCGGCATCGTCGACGTCGGGCGCGGGGTGGCGGTGTGGTCGGAGAACCTCGTCTGGCGCGACGTGCCGGTGCGCGACCGGCTCGCCGAGCGCTGCGGGCTGCCCGTGGCCCTGGGGCACGACGTGGCCGCCGGAGGCCTGGCCGAACAGCGTCTCGGCGCGGCGCGCGGCCACGAGGACGCCGTCTTCGTCCCCGTCGGCACCGGCGTCTCGGCGGCCCTCCTCCTGGGCGGGCGGCCGCACACCGCGGGCGGCTTCGCGGGCGAGATGGGACACGTGGACGTGGGCCACGGGGGGCCGTGCGCCTGCGGGGCCACGGGGTGCCTGGAGGCGATCGCCTCGGCCGCGGCCATCGCCCGCCGCTACGCCGAACGCACGGGTCGGCCGACCCGGGAGGCCCGCGACGTGGCGGAACTCCTCCTGCGGGGCGACCCCGACGCCAGGCGGGTGTGGGACGAGGCCGTGGACGCGCTGGCGCTCGGCCTCTCCTGGATCAGCGCCGTGCTCGCCCCGCGGATCATCGTGGTCGGCGGGGGACTGGCCCGGTCCGGCGAGCTGCTGTTCGCCCCGCTGCGCGAACGGCTCGACGCCCGCCTCACCTTCCACCGGCGTCCGGACGTGCTCCCCGCCGCGCTGGGCGACGAGGCCGGGTGCCTGGGCGCCGCGCTGCTGGCCCGGGAACGGCTGGAGCACACGTGAACGGCACCGGTGACCGCGCGCGGACCGCACCCCAGACGGTGCGTGGCCGCGGATCCCGCGGACTCTTGGCGGCGGGGAGGCGCACGTGATCGTCACCGTCACCGCCAACCCGGCCGTCGACGTCACCTACGAGGTCGACGCGCTCGTGCCGGGCCGTTCCCTGCGGGTCTCGCGCGTGTGGGAACGCCCGGGCGGCAAGGGCCTCAACGTGTCCCGGGTCCTGCGCGGGCTCGGCGAGCCGACGCTCGCGATCGCCCCCCTCGGCGGCCCGACCGGCCGGTGGATCGCCCGGTCCCTGGCCGGGGACGGGCACCGTCTGCGGGCCGTGCCGATCGACGGCACGACCCGGCGCACCCTGACCGTCGTGGGCACCGACACCACGGTCCTCAACGAACCGGGCCCGCTGCTGCGCGCCGAGGAGCGGGCCGCGCTGACGGAGGCGGTGCGCGACGCGCTGGCCGGCGCCCGCGCGCTCGTGCTCTCCGGCAGCCTGCCCCCGGGCGCGCCGAGCGACCTGTACGCGGAACTGGTGCGCGCCGCCGCGCGGGCGCGCGTGCCCGCCGTCGTCGACGCCGCGGGTCCGGCGCTGCTGTCAGCGG
The DNA here is from genome assembly GCA_000340945.1 of Nocardiopsis synnemataformans DSM 44143. Taxonomy (GTDB): domain Bacteria; phylum Actinomycetota; class Actinomycetes; order Streptosporangiales; family Streptosporangiaceae; genus Nocardiopsis; species Nocardiopsis synnemataformans. The sequence goes on from ANAW01000211.1 coordinate 9,465, forward strand.
CGGCGGCCGGGGCCGCGGTGGTCAAGCCGAACGCGGCCGAGCTGCGCGCCACCACCGGAGGCCGCGGCGCCGACGCCGCCCGCGCACTGCTGCGGGCCGGGGCCCGGAGTGTGGTCGTCTCGCTCGGGCACGAGGGCCTGCTGGCCTTCTCCGGCGACCGGGGGTGGCGGGTGGGCGCGGTCCCGGGCGTGAGCGGCAACCCGACCGGGGCCGGGGACGCCGCGGCGGCCGCGATCGCCCTGGGCGCGGCCGCCGCGGACCCCTGGCCCCGGACCCTCGCCCGCGCCGCCGCGCTCGCCGCCGCCGCCGTGCTCGCCCCCACCGCGGGAGAGGTCGACCTGGAGGCCTACCGCGCGTTCCTGCCCTCCGTGGAAGTCGAGGAGTACGCATGACACTCGTTGCGATCAACACGCTGCTGGACCGGGCCGTCGCCCGGCGCGGGGGCGTCGGCGCCTTCAACGTGATCCTGCTGGAACACGTCGAGGCGCTGATCGCCGGAGCCGAGCGCGCCGGAGCCCCCGTCGTCCTCCAGATCAGCCAGAACTGCGTGCGCTACCACGGGGCGCTGGCCCCCCTCGCGCTGGCCGCGCTCGCCGCCGCCCGCGGGTCGGCCGTGCCGACCGCCGTCCACCTGGACCACGCCACCGACGTCGCGCTCGTCCACGAGGCGATCGACCTGGGCATCACCAGCGTCATGTTCGACGCCTCCGAGCTGGACTACGAGGACAACGTCGCGGCCACCCGCGCGGTGGTCGAGCACTGCCACGCCCGCGGCGTCGCGGTGGAGGCCGAACTCGGTGAGGTCGGCGGCAAGGACGGCGTCCACGCCCCGGGCGCGCGCACCCGGCCCGGGGAGGCGGCGGAGTTCGTCCGCGCGACCGGGGTGGACTCGCTGGCCGTCGCGGTCGGCACCTCGCACGCGATGCGCACCCGCGACGCCCGGGTCGACCACGAACTCATCGGCCGCCTGAGCCGGGCGGTCCCCGTGCCGCTGGTGCTGCACGGATCGTCGGGGGTCGCCGACGCCGAGCTGGTCAAGGCAGTGGACAGCGGTATGACCAAGGTCAACATCGCCACGCGGCTCAACGACGCCTTCTCCGGGGCGCTCCGCGACCGGCTCGACGAACGGCCCGACCTGACCGATCCGCGCACGTACCTGGCCCCCGTCCGTGACGCGCTGGCGGAGGAGGCGCACACACTGCTCCGCCTCCTGCGCGCCGGGTGAGGCCTTCCCGCCGCGTCGGCGCGCGATTTTCCTTTCCTGATAAGAGGTTGCGGCCCTGAACATTCTCGCGGGCGTTTCCCCGTCCCGCGATTTCCGGGAGCGGGGCACGGGGAGGCCCGGTGTTCCCCCGCTTTCCCGTGCCTTCTGGGAACCCCCGAAGCCCTGGCGTCCCGGCGTTCCCGGCCTTCCCGGGGCTCCTCCGCGTTCCCGTGTTCCCCGATTTCCCGGGTTCGCGCGTTCCCGTCCGGCGTGTTTGTCCCCGCCTTGACCTGGGGGAGGTTTTGTCCCGGTCTTTCTCGGTAGTGGGTCAAGCCAAGGGCATGGCAAGAGAAATCGGATAATGGCCGACGGCCAGGAGATCCATGAGTCAGGACAGCAAGGACGACGGTTCCCCTCCGCGCGAGGAACGACGCAAGACGATGATGCAGCGTCTGCGCGAGGCCCGGGAGCAGTTCGAGGAAGTGACCGGGCTGGAGGTCGAGGGCGTCTCCGGGTTCGAACGGTCCGGAGACGGCTGGGACCTGACCCTCGAAACACTCGAACTGCGCCGGGTTCCGGACACGGTGAGCCTGCTGGCCACGTATTCCGTGGAACTCGACGCCGACGGGGAGATCCAGGGGTACCGGCGCACGAAGCGCTACACCCGCGGTCGCTCCGACGGCATGTGAGCCCGGCCGACTCCGGGCGGACGGGGCGCCTGCCCTTCCACAACCTCACCGACGAAAGGAGCATGATTCCGATGACGGTGATGCAGCAGTCATCCGGGGGCGGCCGCAGCTCCGGCAACCTCTACGAGGTCCTCGACCTCATCCTCGACAAGGGACTGGTGATCGACGTGTTCGCCAGGGTCTCCCTCGTGGGCATCGAACTCCTCACCATCGACGTGCGCATCGTGGTCGCCAGCGTCGACACCTACCTGCGCTTCGCCGAGGCGTGCAACCGCCTCGACCTGACCAGCAGCGGCGGCGCCGGACTCCCCGACCTGCTCAACGGCGGCATGGAGAAGGGCGCGCGCAGCAAGTCCAAGGGCGCGATCTCCGGGGCGGCCGAGGCCATCTCCGACTCCTTCTCTAAGGGCCAGTCCGACGAGCAGGAGAAGCAGCCCGCGCGCGCCCGCCGCCGCTCCTCCGCCAAGAAGGAGGGCGAGGAGTGAGCACCTACGTCTACGGGATCGTCCGCGACGACGAGACCCTCGACGGCATGAAGCTGTCCGGCGTGGGCGAGGACGCGGCGCCGGTGCGCTTCGTCCGCGCCTACGGCGTGGCCGCCGCCGTCAGCGACGCCCCGGAGGGGCTGCGCGCCAAGCGACGCGACCTGACGGCGCACCAGAACGTGCTCCAGGACCTGGCCCTGGGCCACGGCGTCCTGCCCCTGCGCTTCGGCGCGGTGAGCGAGGACGACGACGCGGTCGCCGCCGAGCTGGCCCGTTTCGCCGACCACTACTCCGTGCTCCTGGACCAGCTCCAGGACCGGGTGGAGTTCAACGTCAAGGCCAGCCACATCGAGGAGGCGGCCCTGCGCGCCGTGCTCCGCGGCGACGAGGGCCTGCGGGCGCGCAACGAGGCGCTCAAGGCGGCCGGGGGCGGCACCCCCGCCGAGCGGATGGCCTTCGGGGAGCAGGTCTCCCAGGCGGTGGAGGAGCTGAGGCGCCGCGACGCCGAGACCGTCCTCCAGCCCCTGGAGGGACTGGCCGAGCGCGTGTCCGCCTGGCCCGCCGTGGACGGCGGCCTGGCCAACGCGTCCTTCCTCGTGCACCGGGACCGGACCGAGGACTTCCTGCGCGAGGCGGCGCGGGTCCAACAGGAACTGGCCTCCTACATGGAGGTGCGCGTCAACGGACCCCTGCCGCCCTACAGCTTCGTGGCGTCCCCCCAACAGTGACCCCGCCGAGCGGGGACACCGAACAGGAGTCAGGGGCATGGGCCTCCTCAGCATGATCCTCACCGCTCCCGCCGCGCCGGTCCGGTTCGTCGACTGGACGGCGCGCCAGGTCCTGGACGCGGCGGAGCGGGAGATGTACGACCCCTCACGCATCCGACAGCAGCTGGCGGAGCTGTCCGAGCGCTTCGACGCCGGAGAGCTGTCCGAGAGCGAGTTCGACCGGATGGAGGACGAACTGCTGGACCAGCTGGAGGAAGCCGAGAGTTACCAACAAGGTCTTCGATAGACGATATTGAGGTGAGATCCCGTGGGGGACACGGCGAAAATCGTGGCCGCCGCAGTGGGCGGCTACGTCCTCGGCCGGAGGAAGAAGTTCAAGCTGGCCTTGGGGCTGGGCCTCTACCTGGGGGCCAAGAAGCTCGACATCAAACCCGGGCAGCTCGCCCAGGGGCTGCTCAAGGAGGTCTCCGCGCTCCCGGTGGTCGGTGAGCTCAAGGGCCAGTCCCGCGAGCAGCTGCTCAACGTCGGCAGGACCGCGGCGGGCAACATCGCCGGCAAGTGGGCGGGAGGCCTGGCCGAGTCCCTCAACAGCCGCACCGAACGCCTGCGCGACGGCGCGTCCGGCTCCGACGAGACGGCCGACGAGGACGAGGACACCGAGGACGACACCGCGCGGGGCGAGGCCGCCGAGGACGGCGACGAGCCCCGAGGCGACGGCGACGCCGAGACCCGGGAGGAAGCGGAGCCGGGCGGGGCCCGTGCCTCCGAGCGCCGGGCCGGGTCCAAGGCCGCGAAGACGTCGAAGACGTCCCGGAGCGCCGCCTCGGGCACCGCCACACGGGCCAAGGGCACCGCCAAGCGCGCCTCGGGCGCCACCGGCAAGCCCGCCCGGCGCAAGCGCGCCGCGGACACCGGCGGAGAGGGGGGCGACGATGGCCGCGACGACTGAGTCCCAGGGACCGCTGGCCCGGCTGCGCTCGGCCGCCGACAGGAACGAGGGCACGTCCAAGCTCGCCGACGCCCTCCAGGACTACCTCAGCGCCAAGGCCTCCAGCGTGGTGAGCGGCGCGGCCCGCAGGCTCGGAGCCACGGTGGAACGCCTCACCAGTGACGGCGCCTCCGCCGCCCCCGTGGCGGCCGGGGTCGGCGGCAAGCTCGCCCAGGGCAAGAATCCGGTGAACGCCGTGGTGACCGGCGGGGCCAAGGGCCTCAAGGACAAGGCCAGGAAGGGCCTCAAGGACAAGGTCGGCCTGGGCACGGGGTCCTCCGGAGGGGGCGGCAAGCCCTCCAAGATGGTCAACATCGTCGAGGACGTCGACGTGGGCGTGCCGGTCCGCGTGGCCTACAACCAGTGGACCCGCTTCCCCGACTTCGGCTCCTTCGCCAAGGGCGTGCAGAGCGCGGAGCGCACCGGGGACACCTCCTCCCACTGGAGGGGCAAGGTCTTCTGGTCCAGCCGCAGCTGGAGCGCCGAGGTCACCGAGCAGGTCCAGGACCAGCGGATCGCCTGGTCGACCGAGGCCGCCAAGGGCACCATGAAGGGCGTGGTGACCTTCCACCCCCTGGGCGAGAACCTCACCCGCGTCCTGCTGGTGGTGGAGTACTACCCCAAGGGCCTCTTCGAGCGCACGGGCAACATCTGGCGGGCCCAGGGCAGGCGCCTGCGCCTGGACCTCAAGCACTACCGGCGCCAGGTCATGATGCTGCCCCGCGACGAGGCGGCCGAACTCCGGGGCTGGCGCGGCGAGGTCCGCGAGGGCGAGGTCGTCCTCTCCCACGAGGACGCCGTCGCCCTGGAGGAGGCGGACCTCACCGAGGAGCAGTGGGCCGAGCTGGAGGAGCTGGACCCCGACGAGCGGGACGAACTGGCCGACCTGGACTCCGAGGAGCGGGCGGAGCTCGCCGACCTGGACGACGGGAGCGGGGACGCCTCGGACGGACCCGAGGACCGGGCCGAGGACGAGGACGAACCCGGGGAACCGGTCTCCGACGACGAGCCCGAGGACGAGGACGCGGAAGAGCCCGAGGACGACGAGGGCGAAGAGGAAGAGGAGCTCCTCGATGACGAAGCTGAGGGCGAGGACGCTGATGAGGCGGACGAGCAGGACCTGGACGGAGAGGAGGACGACTACCCCGACGAGGAGGAGCGGCCCGCGGCCGAGCGCCCCTGAGCCGGGTGCCGCCTCCGCACCGGAGGCCGGGGCCGCGACGGCGGCGCGCGCGTGACCCGTGGCCGTGACGGCTCCGCGGGACCGGGAGGGAACTGGTACGCATGAGTGAACCCACACCCTGGCGGGGCGAGCCGAGGCAGATCCGCTCCTCCGGCGGATCCTCCTCCGCCAACCTCGCCGACGTACTCGAACGCGTTCTCGACAAGGGCGTCGTGATCGCGGGCGACATCAAGATCAACCTGCTGGACATCGAACTCCTCACGGTCAAGCTCCGGCTGCTCGTCGCCTCGGTGGACAAGGCCAAGGAGATGGGCATCGACTGGTGGGAGCACGACCCCGCCCTGTCCTCCCGCGCGTCGCGGCGCGAGGACGACGAGCTGGCCGAGGAGAACAGGCGCCTGCGCGAGCGCATCGAGGCCCTGGAGGAGCACCGCACGGCGGAGGTCACCGCGGCCGAGGACCGGCCCCTCGCGGAGGAGGGGGCCGAGGCCCCGGCCGCGGAGGGATCCGGCGCCCGGCGGACGCCCGAGCGGCCCCGGGAGGAGGGGGAGCATGGAACGGCCTGAGCAGGCGAGTTACGTCTACGCGGTGTGCCGGCCCTTCGGTCTGGCGAACACCGAGGGCCTGAAGGGCGTGGGCGGCCACCCCGTCCACCTCGTGGTCGAGGGCGACCTGGCCGCCGCGGTCAGCACCGTCCCCCTGGACGAGTTCGACGAGCAGGCGCTCCACGCCAAGCTGGAGGACCTGCGCTGGCTGGAGGAGGTGGCCCGGGCCCACCACGGCGTCGTGGACGCGGTGGCACTGCGGTCCGTGGCCCTGCCGCTGCGGCTGGGCACCGTCTACCCCGGGGGGNCCGCGGGGACGAACGGGTCCGCCAGGTCCTGCGGGACAACGCGCGGGCCTTCTCGGAGACCCTGGACGAACTCGTGGACCGGGTCGAGGTCGGGGTGAAGGTCTACGCCGAGGCGGGCGTCCGCGCCGCCGAGCCGCCCGGGCGGGAGGCCCCCGCTGACGAGAGCCCCGGCAAGGCCTACCTGCGCAGGCGCAGGGAGCAGCGCGACCGCCGCGACGACACCTGGCAGCAGGCGTCCGCGCTGTGCGAGCGGGCCGACGAGGTCCTGGGCTCGATGGCCCGGGCGCGCGCCCAGCACCAGACGCAGAACGCCGCGCTGTCCGAGGCCCCCGGCGAGAACGTCATGAACAACGCCTACCTCGTGGACGGGGAACGGGTGGCGGAGTTCCTCGCGGCGGTGGACGAGCTGGACTCCCGTGCGCCGGAGGGCACCAGGATCGAGGCCTCCGGGCCGTGGGCCCCCTACTCCTTCGCCTCCCCGCGCGCGGCGGAGGTGGGCACGTGAGCACGGCGAACGGATCCGGCCCCTCCGGGGACGGCCTGCCCGGCACCGGCGGCTTCCCCGGCCAGGCCCACTCCCTGACCACGATGCTGGACGAGGACCACCCCCTGGCCAACCGGGAGATCTCCCTGGTCGACCTGCTCGACCGGGTCCTGGCCAAGGGGGTGGTGGTCTCGGGGGACCTGACCGTCTCCATCGCCGACGTGGACCTGGTCCGGGTCTCCCTGCACGCCCTGGTGTCGTCGATCAACGAGAACGTGCCCTCGCCCTGGGAGCACGGTCACCCCCTGAGCGGATGGATCCGGCAGGAGTGAGGAAGGGGAAAGGAAGCGGTATGCCAGAGTTGACTTCTTCCCCCTCCTGGGGGGAGGGGGATTCCGATACGCGCTGACGCGCGCATGGGCCTTACGGCCCGACCCTCGCAGGCCCGGTTTCCTGTTTCGTCGCCGACCGCGGAAGGGAGGACCCTTGCCGTCTGACACCAGCTCCCCAGGCATCACCCGAGACTGCTTCCCGGGCTGCGACTCGACCAGCCGCAAGAGTGTTCTTGGCCGCGTTGAGGTCCCGATCATGTCGGGTGCGGCAGGAAGGGCACGTCCATACCCGGGTGCCCAACGAAAGCCGATCCAGCAGGTATCCGCACGCAGAGCAGGTCTTGCTGGAGGGAAACCACCGGTCGACCACCACCAGAGTGCGGCCCGCACGCGCGGCCTTGTACTCCAGCTGGCGGCGAAACTCTCCCAGCCCAGCGTCCAACACCGCCCGGTTCAGCCCGGCCTTTTGCCGCACCCGCCTGCCCGGGACCTGGACGGTACCGCGTGCGGAGGAAGTCATGCCCCGCACGTTCAGGTCCTCGATGGCGATCAGGTCGTGCTCGCGCACCAGGCGGGTCGTGGTCTTGTGCAGGAAGTCGGCGCGGGCGTGGCGGACCTTGCGGTGCGCGGCGGCGACCTTGCGCTTGGCCTTGCGCCGGTTGGTCGAGCCGCGCTGTTTACGGGCCATCCGCCGCTGGTAACGCTTGAGGTTGCGGGCTTTGCGCTCCAGGTGGCGGGGGTTGGCGATCTTCTCACCCGTGGACAGGACCGCGAAGTCCTTCACCCCCAGGTCCACACCGACCTCGCAGGCGGCCTCAGGCGGGGGTGCGGGATCGTCGATGTCCACGGCGAAGGTCGCATACCAGCGCCCGTCCGCCTCACGGGAGACGATGACCGTCGTGGGGTTGAGCGTGGACAGGTCGACGTCGTCGAACGACCACGCCAGGCGCAAGGGTGCGGTCTGCTTGGCCAGCGTCAGTTGCCCGTCTCGGATGCGAAACGCCGACCGGGTGTAGTGCGCCGACTGTTTGGAGTCGCGGGACTTGAACCGGGGGTAGCGGGTGCGTTTGGCGAAGAAGTTCGCGAACGCGGTGTGCTGGTGGCGCAGCGTCTGTTGCAGGGGGACCGAGGACACCTCGGACAGGAACGCCAGGTCCGCGCCGCGTTTCCACTGGGTCAGCGCGGCGTCGGTGGCCTTGTAGGAGGTCTTCTCACCGCGCTGGTGGTAGGCGGTGTGGCGATCGGCGAGGGTTTTGTTCCACACCAGGCGTACGCATCCGAACGTGCGGCCCAGTTGGGCCGCTTGTTCGGGGTCCGGGTAGGCCCGGCATTTGTACGCCGTCCGCATGCACGCAAGGTTACAGGTGATGACTGTATGAGTAAGCCATATCCCGGATTTCTCCCCGGCGTGAACGTCGGGGCATCCTCCAGGAGGGTCTGGTGAACGGGAACCCGCTCCGGCGGGCGGAGGGCCGGGTGGGCCCCGAGGGGCCGACACCCGTGCGCGTCGCCGACGCCGACACGGTGCCGGGGGAGGGGAACGACATCCTGGGGCGGCTCCAGGACGCCCTGGACGAGACGGCGGACCCCGACCGGACCGGCGAAGGGGCTCCGGATTCCGAGAGGCAGCGGCTGCGCCACCGGATCGAGACCGAACCCGACACGGTCGAGCGCGACCTGATCAAACTGGTGCTCACCGTGGTGGAGCTGGTGCGCCAGCTCATGGAGCGCCAGGCCCTGCGGCGCGTGGACCAGGGGGACCTCACCGAGGACCAGGAGGAGCGCATCGGTATGACGCTGATGCTGCTGGAGGAGCGTATGACCGAGCTGCGCGAGCGCTACGGGCTCTCCGCCGCCGACCTCAACCTGGACCTGGGCCCGCTGGGGTCCCTGCTGCCCAGGAACGGGGAGTAGGGGTCCTCCCGCGTCCGCCGGAAAGGGCGGCCGCACGCGCCCGGTGCCCGCCTCAGGGCTGAGACCCTGACAGAGGACGGGCACCGGGGCGGGGGAGGGGTCGGCGGGGCCTCGCGCGGCCGCGGCCGCCGGGCGGGAGTGGAGTGGCCCGGGGCTACTTTCCACCGACCCCCATCATGCCGCGCACCAGGGAACGGCGCGCGAAGAGGTAGACGATGAAGAGGGGCAGGGTCGCCAGCACGACCGCGGCCAGCATGCCGGGCACGTCCACGCGGTACTCGCCCTGGAACTCGAACAGGCCCATGGTGATCAGCCGGTTGTCCGCCGACTGGGTGAGGATCAGCGGGAACAGGAACCCGTTCCAGGCCTGGAGCGCGGCGTACACGCCGATGGTGCTCAGCCCCGACCGCGACATCGGCACCACCAGTTGGAGGAAGGTGCGCACCGGGCCCGCGCCGTCCAGGGCCATGGCCTCGTACAGCTCCTCGGAGATGTCGCGCATCGACCCCACCAGGATCAGCACGCACACCGGCAGCGCGAACGCCGCCGTGGGCAGCACGATGGCGGTCAGGGTGTCGTACAGCCCCAGTTCGATGATGATCAGGTACACCGGGATGATCACCGCCTGGGACGGGATCGCCAGCCCCAGCAGGAACATCCGGAACACCCCCGTGGTCCACCGGGTGCGCGAGCGCACCACGGCGAACCCGGTCATGGAGGCGAGCACCAGCACGATCGCCACCACCGCGACGGTGACGATCGCGGTGTTGAGCACGAAGCCGAGCACCCCGTTCTCGATCGCCTTCACGTAGTTGCCCAGGGTGGGGTCCGTGGGCGGGGTGAGCGGCCCCTCGGAGGTGTAGTTCTCGGAGCGCTGCACGGTGGCCACGAGCAGCGCGTACAGCGGCACCCCCACGATGGCCAACCACACCAGGGCGCCCAGCCCGGCCAGGACGTTGGGGCGCTGGCGGCCCGGCCGCCGCCGCAGGAGGGCGGGGCGACCGCTGTTCGGGCGCTGCCGTGCGGCGGGCCTCTCGACTGTACTGGCGGTCACATGCCCTCCCGGGTGCTGCGCATGTCGCCGAAACCGGTGAAGCGGACGAGGAGCAGGGCGATCAGCGTCGCCGTCACCACCAGGGTGAACGCGACGGCGCTGGCGTAGCCCAGCTCCCAGCTCTGGAAACCGGCCTGGTACATCAGGTACGGGACGATGGTGGTGTTGGTGCCGGGCCCGCCCCCGGTCATGATGAGCACGGTGTCGAAGTAGGTCAGCGCGCCCACCACCATCAGCACCGACGACGTGGTGACGGTGTGCTTGAGCTGCGGCAGCGTGATGTGCCAGAACGCCCGCAGCTTTCCCGCCCCGTCGATCTCGGCGGCCTGGTACAGCGTCGCCGGGATCTGCCGGGCGCCGCCCTGGTAGAGCAGCATGTGCAGCGGGATGAACTGCCAGGCGCTGACGAACACGATCACCAGGAACGCGCTGTCGGGGCCGCCCAGCACGTCCACCGACGACAGGCCCAGGCGGGGTCCCAGCCAGGCCAGCGGACCGAAGTTGGGGTCCAGCAGGGCCCGCCAGACGAGCGCGATCGCCGCGGAGGACAGCAGCAGCGGCAGGAAGAAGACCGCGGAGAGCACCGCGCGGTTGCGCTGCCGACCGGCGGCCCAGACTCCCAGCAGCAGGCTGATGGGGGTCTGGACGATCCAGGACAGCGCGGTCAGCAGCACGCTCAGCCACACGGCGTTGTGCATCAGCGGGTCGCCCACCAGGCGCGACCAGTTCTCCAGGCCGATGAAGCGGGGCGAGCCCAGCCCGCCCCAGGAGGTCAGGGACAGGTAGGCCACCAGCACCATCGGCAGGGCGGCGAAGATCCCGAAGTACAGCAGGCCGGGCACCGCCCACACCGGGCCGGGCCGCCCCGTGCGGGGGGCGGCGCCCCGCGCGGCGGAACCGCCGCGCGGGAGGCCGGGCCGGGGGCCCCGGGGGGCGGAGCCGCCCTCCCCGGTGCCCCGGGCCGCCGGGTTGCCGGTCATGGTGCCACCGGTCGCCTGGCTGTCGGTGCGGCCGGTCACAGGGCCGCCAGCGCGTCGACGAACTGCTCGGGGGTGCTCTCGCCGTTGAACAGCGACTCGATCTCGGTGACCATCGGCGTGGCCACCTCCGGGGGCAGCGCCTGGTCCCACGAGAGCTGGAAGTGCGGCGCGTCGCGCACCATCTCGTACTGGAAGGTGGCGAAGTCCGGGCTGGGGCTGTCGGCCACGACCTCCTCGGCGTTGGTGGTGGTGGGAACCTCGCCGTTCTCCACCATGTCGGCCACGTACTCCTCCTCCGACATGTACGTCAGGAACTCCATCGCCTGGTCCATGTACTCGGTCTCGGCGGACACCGAGAAGTAGTTGGTCGGGTTGCCGACCACGTTGGCGGGGTCGCCCTCCCCGCCCTCGATCGGCGGGAAGGCCACGTATCCCAGGTCGTTCGTCGCGAACTCCTCGTTCTGGTCCAGGATGGTGGAGTACTCCCACGAGCCCATCAGGTGCATGGCGGCCCGGCCCTCGGACAGCAGCGCGGAGGCCGCGCCCTCGGTGTAGCTCACCGAGGCGTAGGAGTCGCCGAACGCGCCCTGGTCCACCAGCTCCTGGACCATCTGGGCGGCCTCCAGCACGGCCGGGTCGCGCCAGCCCTCGGAGTCGCCCTCCACGATGCGCGCGAACACCTCCGGTCCGCCGATGCGGTCCACGAGGTACTGGAGCCACATCTGCTCGGTCCAGGGGTCGGCCCCGGCCAGGGCGAAGGGGGTGACGCCCTCCTCGGTGAAGGTGTCGACCAGGCCCAGGATGTCCTCCCAGGTCTCGGGGGGCTCCGCTCCGGCCTCCTCGAACACCGTCTCGTTGTAGAAGAGGATGACCGGCTGGGTGCCTCGCAGGGGGATGCCGTACTGCACGCCGTCGACCTTGCCCGCCTCCAGGATGGAGGGGATGAAGGAGTCGGCGAACTCGGGGTTCTCGGCGAGCATGTCGTCCAGGGGGACGAGCATGTCCTGCTCGACGTAGGGCTGGATGCTGCCGCCGCCCCAGTTGAAGAACACGTCCGGCTTCTCGCTGGAGCCCATCGCGGTGCGCAGGCGCTCCTCGTAGCTGTCGCCGGGGACCTCGTCGATGACCGCCTCGGTCTCGGAGGCCTCGTTGAACCTCTCGACGGCGCCCTCCTGCACCACGACCAGGGTGTCCTGGTACATCCACACGTGCATGCGGTCGTCTCCGCCGCCGCCACCGGAACAGGCGGTGACGGCGAGCAGGCAGAGCGCCGTCGCTCCGGCGGCGGAGCCCAGGCGGGGGGTTCTCATGGCCACTCCTCTTTCGAAACTATCGGTCAGTATTTCGAAATATTTGCGCCCGAATGTACGCGGCGTCACCCCGAGCGTCAATAGGAGGATGAGAGCTGGGTCACCTGGAGCCGCGCGGAGTTGCCATGACCGCGTAGGATCAGGCGTCGTGAGCGCAGACCCGACCCCCGACTCCGCCCGGACCACCCTTTCGGAGCCGGTCACCATCTCGAAAATTGCGGAAGCCGCAGGCGTATCGGTGCCGACGGTCTCGAAGGTGCTGAACGGACGCGCCGACGTGGCCAGCGAGACCCGTGCACGCGTGGAGGAGCTGATCCGCCGCCACGGCTACCGGCGGCGCCGGGGCCCGGGCGGAGGCCGTTCCTCCATGGTGGACCTGGTCTTCCACGAACTCGACAGCGCCTGGGCGGTCGAGGTCATCCGGGGCGTGGAGAGCGTGGCGCGCTCGGAGGGCCTCAGCGTCGTGCTGACCGAGTCCGGGGGCGCCCAGACCCCCCGCGACGACTGGGTCGACGCCGTGCTCGCCCGCCAGTCCACCGCCGTGATCCTGGTCTTCTCCGACCTGGCGCCCGAACAGCGCACCCGCCTGACCGCGCGCGGCATCCCCTTCGTCGTGGTCGACCCCGCGGGCGATCCGGGCCCGGACATGCCCTCGGTGGGCTCGGCCAACTGGAACGGCGGCCTGGTCGCCACCCGCCACCTCATCGAGCTCGGCCACCGGCGCATCGGTGTCATCGGCGGGCCCCGGCACGTGCTGTGCAGCAAGGCCCGCATCGACGGCTACGCCTCCGCGCTGGACTCCGCCGGGCTGGCGGCCGACCCCGCGCTCGTGCGCTACGGCGACTTCCACGTCGAGAGCGGGCGCGACCGGGGCCGGGAGCTGCTCCAGCTGGACGACCCGCCCACGGCCGTCTTCGCGGGCAACGACCTCCAGGCCATGGGCCTGTACGAGGCCGCCCGCGAGCTGGGCGTGCGCATCCCCGAGGACCTGAGCGTGGTCGGCTACGACGACCTGCCGGTGGCCCGCTGGATGGGGCCGCCGCTGACCACCGTGCGCCAGCCGCTCACCGAGATGGCCGAGGAGGCGACCCGGATGGCGCTCACCCTGGCTCGCGGCGGCACCCCCGCCAACCTGCGTCTGGATTTGGCCACCGACCTGGTGGTCAGGCGCAGCAGTGCCCCGCCCTCTGCTTCCTGAGGCGGGCGGCCGACGGAGGCCGCGGTCCCCGTGTCGGCCCCGCGGCGCTTCCGGTCAGCCTGAGTGGTAGTGGGCGTGCTGGCCGTGCACGTCCCAGGGAGTCCGCCTGGACGGGGTGATCTCCCGGGTGGGGCGGCCGCCGACTCAGCCCTCCGGGAGGAGCTTGTACAGCCCCGCCTCGGCGGGACCGTGGGGCAGGACCCGCAGGCGGTGGGGCGCGGTCTCGGCGCGCAGCGCCTCCTCGGTGACCGTCCACCAGGAGTAGCGGACCTCGTCGCGGGTGAGGACCCGGTCCTGCTCGTGCACCTCGTAGGTCATGTGCCACTCCACCTGCTCGGGGCCGCTGGGCTCGGCGGCGGCCCAGCCGACGTAGGAGCGCCCGCCGACGCGGACCTCGCTCATCCGCGTCCGCTCCACCCGCTCGGGCTCCAGCGGGGCGGCGAGGTTGAGCAGGACGAAGGCCCCCGGTGCCAGTCGAGGGGCCAGGTCCTCCCACAGGCGGTCGCGTTCGTGGGGGCTGAAGTGGCCGACCAGGTTGGCCATCACCATGCCGCCGATCCGGTCGGGCAGGTTCGCCGAGAGCAGGTCGTCGCCGTCCACGGTCACGCGGTCGCGCAGGCCGGGGTCGTCGGCGATCCGGGAGAGCAGCACCGTCCTGAGGAGGAGGGAGGGCTCGACGGCCAGGACGCGGGCCCCGGGCAGGGCCGCGGCGATGAGGCGGGTCCCGTGGCCACCGCCCGCGCCGGCGTCCACTACGGGACCGGAGTCCCCGGGCAGGGAGCCCAGTGCCTCGGAGAGGACCGACCGGTGGTGCTCCCACCACCCGGCGATCATCATGTCCAGGTACTGCCCGGAACGGGCGTAGGGGTCGTCGTACTCGGGCATCGTGCGTCTCCTCGTGGGTGTGGGGGCGGGGGCGTAGCGGTCCCGCGCGGGAAAGGGGATCGTCCGCCACGGCGGAACGGTCGCCGCCGTTTTCGGTGGAACGGGCGCGGTTCCGCCGCTGTGGTCGTGGAAATGAAAAGCACAATCATTTCCCCGGTGCTCCGGTGTGAAATTCCGGTGGGGGGTCGATAAATTCTCCGTGCCTCGCCTCGGCGACGCTTGATACGGAACCGGTGATCGAATAGTCCTGGGTGTGTTCGCGTTTTGCCGTCTGATCGTTTTCGAGGGGGAGAGATGGCCGCACAGCATTCCGTCCACGAGGGGCACGCGCATGAGCACGGGCACGGGTGCGGGCACGTGTCCGTGCCGCACCAGGGCCACGTGGACTACGTCCATGACGGCCACCTGCACCGCGAGCACGACGGGCACTGGGACGAGTGCTCCGCGCAGGGCCACGCCGTCCACGAGGAGCACGCGCATGAGCACGGGCACGGGTGCGGGCACGTGTCCGTGCCGCACCAGGGCCACGTGGACTACGTCCATGACGGCCACCTGCACCGCGAGCACGACGGGCACTGGGACGAACACGCTTCCGGCCACTCCTGACCGCGCCCGGCCCCGGAGCCGCGCACCGGCCGGGCGTCCCCGCGGACGGCCTCCCTCCTCCGGAGCGGTCGACGGGTCCTCAGGACCTGTTCGTCGGCGTGTTGGACGGGTAGGGCAGCAGGGCCATCTCGCGTGCGTTCTTGACCGCCGCCGCGATCAGCCGCTGTTGGCGTGCGGTCACCCGCGTGACCCTGCGGCTGCGGATCTTCCCCTTCTCGGAGATGAACTTGCGCAGGAGCGTGGTGTCCTTGTAGTCGATGTAGTCCATTTCTCCCAGCGGATTGGCGAAAGTCCGCGTGGGCTTGCGCTTTCCCGGACGGTGTGCTGAAGAGGGCATGTTCACCTTTCTGAGAACTCCGCGAAGGGGTCGGTGCTGAATTCCTGTCGTGTTTCCTCGTCGGTGGCCAGGCAGGAGTCCAGCAGGGACTCCAGGGCCTCGGCGTCGAGGTCGACACCGACGAAGGAGAGGTGCTGGCGGCGGTCGCCGGTCCGCGGGTCCCAGTCCAGGCGCGCGGAGGCACGCCGTGCCTCGGAGGTGAGCTCCATGGCGGCCTCGGGCAGGGCGTGCAGCCACGGGCCCCCGTTCTCCACCATGAGCAGCGCTCCGAACGACTCCCAGACGAGGAGCGAGTCGGTCTGGCTGGCCAGCCAGAACCTGCCCCGTCCCCGTACGCTCGGGGTGAGCACCCGTTCCAGGGAGTCGGCGAACCTCTGCGGGTGCAGGGGGCGGGTCCGAGTCCAGACGAAGGTGCGCACGCGTCCGTCGCGACGGTCGCGGTACTGGGCCCAGGCCGGGTTCGTCCGGACGCGGGCGGACTCCGGGTCGAACAGCCCCCGGGTCGGATCGACCGGTCGGCTCTCGGGGAACGCGATCACCGCCGCGGGGTTGAGGTGCTCCAGCAGCGCCTGGGTCTCCCCGCCGGGGTCGGCCCCGTGCAGGTCGATCACCGCACCGTACTCGATCTGCCTGGTGAGCACCTCGCCCACGGTGCGGTCGTCGTCCTCGGCGATGTCCAGACCGCGGTCGCTCAGCTCGTCGTCGCCGCTCAGGTCGGCGACGAGGTAACGGGAGTCCACCGCGTCGACGACGGCGGCCAGGCGCAGCGCGGACTCGCGGGCGATGGCCTCGGCGATCAGCCGCGGCTCGACGCCGTCCCAGGCCTCCACGACGCACAGGTCGTGCGCGTCCTTCTTCGCCAGGCGGAGGAGGAAGGGGACCAGGTCCTCCCGGAGCGTGCACGTGGCACAGGCGTGGGCCAGGTCGACGCGTCGGTTGTCCGTCTCTCCTGGCCCTCCCGTGCCTTCTGTGCCGTCCCGGACCACGCGGCGGACGGTTCCCTCCCCGATCTCCTCCAGGTCGTGGTGCACGGTCACGGAACGCGCGGACGACGTGAGCAGCTCCTCGACCGAGCGTCCACGCGCCGAGCGGTGCATGCCGGTGACCAGTACCACACGCATACGCCCTCCTCTTGTTGTCCTTGGCTCTCATGGAAACTGAAAATGGTTATCGTTTCCGAAAGCCTACACGGTCAGGAGGGAACGTGTGCCCCGCCCCAGGGGGAGGCACCTCCGGACGGCGGCGCTCCGGCGCTCCGATCCCGCGGAGCGCGCGACCTTCCAGGCATTGGAGCCCTTGGAACCCCTGGCGCCGCTCTCTGAGGGCGTGTGCGAGGATGGCCCCGGATTTCGGGAGGGGCGATGATGACGATCACCACGGATGACGGGCTTGGCATCGAGTACACCGAACACGGTGACTTCCGGGGGCGCCCGGTCGTGCTCCTGGCCGGGTTCAAGGCCCCGGCGACCTCCTGGTGCCACCAGGTCCCCGCGCTCACGGACGCCGGATACCGGGTGTTCGCCGTGGACCTGCCCGGTCACGGCGCTGCGGGACCGCTGCCCCCGGGTATGACCATGGACCGGCGCGGCGACTGCGTCCACGCCCTCCTGGAGCACCTGGACCTGGAGGGCGTCGTGCTCGTCGGCGGCTCCATGGGCGCCAACACCGTCTGGGCGTATACCTCCGGGCACGGCACCGGCCGCCTGGCGGGTGCGGTGTCGGTGGACCAGACGCCGAAGATGCTCAACACCGAGGACTGGCCGTACGGCTTCTACGGCTACGACGAGGACAACGCCGACACCTACTTCGCCGACGGCATCCCCGACACCGGACACGGCACGCCCCTGTGGCGGCGCGGCGTCCGGCTGGTCAGGACGCTGCGCGCGATGCGCGGCACTGACCGCGAGCTCACCCCCGCGGAGCTGGAGCTGCTGGGCGACCACGCCCGGCGCGACTGGCGTGACGCGGTCGCCAAGCTCGACGTGTCCGCCCTGTTCGTGGCCGGGGCCGAGAGCGAGCTGTGGCCCGCCGAGCACGCCGCGGCGGCAGCCAAGCCCAACCCGCGCGCCGGTGCGGCCGTGGTGCGCGAGGCCGGGCACGCCGTGAACATGGAGCGGCCGGGCGCCTTCAACGCGGGGCTGCTGCGCTTCCTCGCCCGCGTCGAGGGTTTCTGACTGGGGCTGTTCTCTGCCTCCTTCTTGTCCGTAGAGCTTTCCGAGGCGATCCGCCGCAGGGGTTGAGTCCTCCACAAGGCGCAACCGTCCACCCGTAGAGCTGACAGCGGCGTTCCGTCGCAGGGGGTGTCCCTTTTCAGGCGACCTCAGCCAGGCACCCGTAGAGCCTGCGGGTTCCCCGTCCGCCCCTGGGGGGTGGTCGTGGTGGGTTCTGGCTACAAGGTTCAGTGCTGGGGGCGGGGACCGACTGAGGGCAAGTTCGCCTAGCGAACTTGGCGAAGGAGATCCCTGCGCTCCGGTCACTCCCGGTGTCTGGTGGGCGTCACGAAGGCGGTCGGGAGATTGCCGGGTGGAACGCCCACCGGGAGTGACCCCTCAGCCACGTGGGAACGGGGGTACACGGTTCAGACCAACAGCGACCACGAAGCCCCGCACGTGACCGCGCGTCGTAGGGGGTCCGCAAGTTGTAGAGCATCCCTGCGTCAGCAACCACGCACCCGTAGAGCCCGGGCTGGCGCTGGGTGCAGCGGGGTTGGCGTAGAGCGTCCCTGTATCAGCAGATTAATGGGGTGTGTGGTCCAGGTCTGCGGTCGCGTTTCGTCCCGGGGGTTGAGGGGGAACTTTCAGCGGTCCTACGTCCCCAGGGGGTGAGAGGTGCACCCTTGAACTGTGCCCGCCGCAGAGGGTGCGAGGCAGAACGCTCTGGAAGCAGCAACCCCAGTGGGGCTGAGGTAGAGCTTTCAGCGCACCGCCAGCCACACGGCCTGTGGTTACCCGCCAGCCCGGGTCCTACGGGTGTGTGGTTGGACCTCAGCCCGGGCCCTACGGGTGCGTGCTTGAGCACCAGCCCGCGCTCTACGGGTGCCTGGCCGAGGTCGCCTGGAAAGGGTCCTCCTGCGGCGCACGGCCCCTGTGCGTTCTACCGGTGCGTGATCGGACCGCGGGGGCAGGGAGCGACGGCGGATTCCGTCGTGGTGGGATGTCCGTATGGTCCCGCGGTCGAACCCCCCGAAGAACGCGCACCCGCTGCCGTACACACCCCGTGGCACTTCGAGGCCCCCGGACCCGGAGCCCCCACGCGCGGTGACCGCTTTTGAAGCGGCGCTCAGGATCGCCTTCGGCGGCGGGATCCACGCCTTCCTGATCCTCCTGATGCCCTTCTCAATCTCGGACGACGTCGCCCCCGAGTCTGTTCTTGCCGTGCTCACGGCGGCCTACGCCGTCCTCCTCACGGTCACCACGCTTCCCGGCCTGAGCGCCTTCCTCCTGGAGCGCGGGCGCGCGTCCGGGCGGAGGGCCCCGACGCTCCGGGCCACGAAGGCCGCTTCCTCGGCGGTCGCGGCCCTGCTCTACGCCCTCCTCCCCGCGTCCCTGATGATCACCGAGGGCCCCGACGCCCAGATCATCGCGATCTCCCTGTTCGCCGCCGTGTTCGGCTACCTCGTCCACCGGGCCTGCCTGGCGGTCACCTTCTCCCACGCCGCGGGAGCCGTCGTCCGCGCCGCCGCGCTGGCCGCGCCCCTGCTGCTGATCCTGGGCATCGCCTGGTCGGTGTGACCGCTGGTAACGTGCGCACCGTGACAGTGATGAGCCGACCGTGGGCGGCGCGCCTGGTGGCCCGGTCGATGCAGGCGGGCATGGCGCTGGCGGCCCCGCGCGCGACCCGGCGCGCCCACGCCAGACTGCCCGAGTACCCCCGAAGGACCGAGGCGCTCACCGTGCCCACCGGGTACGGACCGGCGCGCGTCACCGTCCACCGCCCCGAACCCGGCTCCGGGGACCGGCCTCCGGCGGTGCACGTCAACCTGCACGGCGGGGGATTCGTGCTGGGGTGGAGCGGGATGGACGACCCGCTGTGCCGGGCGCTGGCCGCCGAGGCCGGAGTGGTCGTCCTGAACGTGGACTACGTGGTCGCCCCGCGGCACCCCTTCCCGGCGCCGCCCCGCCAGGCCTACGAGATCGTGCGGTGGGCGGCGGCCCACGGCGGCGACCACGGCTGGGACGGGACCCGGCTCACCGTCGGCGGGCAGAGCGCGGGCGGCTCGCTGGCCGCGGCGGCCGCGCGGCTGGACCTGGAGGGCGGCGGCTCCCTGATCGCGTTGCAGGCGCTGCACTACCCGCCGCTGGACTTCACGGTCCCGACCCGGGCCAAGCCCTCGCCCCTGGACCGGCCCATGCTGCGGCCCTGGATGGGGGAGGTCTTCAACACCTGCTACCTCCCGGACCGGAAGGCGGGCAGGGACCGGCTGGCCTCCCCGGCCGCCCCCGTCGACACGGCCGACCTCACCGGCATCGCGCCCGCCCTGGTCGTCGTCGCCGAGTACGACATCCTGCGCGGGGAGGGGATCCGCTACGCCGACCGCCTCGACGCGGTCGGCGCCCTCGCCGGGTTCCACGAGGTCCGCGGCCACGACCACGGATACGACGTGGACCACGACGACGCGGCACGCCAGACCTACCGCGTGATCGCCGAGCACGTCCGCGGGGCGGTCGCACGGCCCGACTAGCGGATCCGCTCCCGGGACGTGCGCGCCGCTGCGCCGATGCCGACACACTGGTAGGCGTAGAGCCGCACCGGTCCCGTCGCGCGTGAGCGGCGGACGACCGTGCGGTCCGGGTCGAAGGAGGCGTGGTGAACGGTGGTGCGGGTGCTCCCGGCCGGACGTACCGGAAGGCCGAGAAGCGGCGGTCGCAGATCCTGTCGCGCGCGATCGAGGTGTTCGCCGAGCACGGCGTGGGTGCGTCGCTACGGGCGATCGGCGAGGCCATCGGGGTGTCCCACGCGGCGCTGCGCTACTACTTCGCCTCCCGCGACGAACTCCTGGTGGAGGTGTACCGGGAACACGAGGCGGTCGGGCGCGAGCCGTCGGATCCGGACGCCGTCTCCGCGGTCGCGGTGATGGAGCGCAGCGCGGAGCGCAACCGCTCCATTCCCGGTCTGGTCGAGCTGTACGCGACGCTGACGACGGACGCGTTGCAGGAGCAGCGGCACCCCGCGACGCGGGAGTTCGTCCGGGCCCGGTTCCGGACACTGCGCGCCGACCTCGCCGAGCGCGTCCGCGCCGGTCAGCGCTCCGGGGAGATCGCGGCCGACATCGACCCCGACGACGCGGCGGCCCTGGTGATCGCCGCGTCCGACGGGTTGCAGTTGCAGTGGCTGCTCGATCCGCAGGAGGTGGACGTCTACCGCGCGCTCCAGGTCCTGGAACGGCTGCTGCCCGGCGGGGGAGGGGGCGGCGCGTCGGCCGGGGCCCCGTGAACGCGCCCCGGGCGCCGTCGCCCATGTACGGCGACGGCGCCCGGGGTTCTTCGCGTCAGACGCGTGTCGCCTAGAGGGTCGGGCTGGTCGGGTCCCACCCCGCCGGGAGCGGAGCCACCGGCGCCACGGCGGAGGTGATCTCCACGGGCAGGCCGCTGGCCGCGGCGTCGCGGACGCCCAGCAGCACGTCCAGCACGTGCGAGGCCACGGCCCCCGAGGCGCGTTCGGTCCCGCCCGCGCGTATCGCGCGGACCAGGTCCACGACACCGGCCCCGCGCCCGTACACGGGCCCCTCGGCGGGAACGGTGACCGGCTCCTCCCGGTCGTACCGCCACAGGGTGGTGTCCCCGCCGAACGTGTTCGGGTCGGGCAGGACGATCGTGCCCTCGGTGCCGTTGACCTCCACCATCCCCGCTCTGGGCAGCGCGTGCTGGAACGAGAACGTGGACTGGGCGGAGCGTCCGGGGCCGAACTCCACCAGCGCGGCGTGGTGCGTCGGGACCTGCACCTCGAACACCTGGCCCGCGCGGGGACCGCTCGCGATCGTGCGGGTCGCGCGGCCGG
The DNA here is from genome assembly GCA_000340945.1 of Nocardiopsis synnemataformans DSM 44143. Taxonomy (GTDB): domain Bacteria; phylum Actinomycetota; class Actinomycetes; order Streptosporangiales; family Streptosporangiaceae; genus Nocardiopsis; species Nocardiopsis synnemataformans. The sequence continues at coordinate 30,692 of ANAW01000211.1, forward strand.
TGGAGGCCACCGCCTGCACCCGGGTCGCGGCGCCGAAGACGTGCACGAGCGCGGTGACGTAGTACGGGCCCATGTCGAACAGGGGCCCCGCCCCGTGGGCGAAGAGGAAGTCGGGGTCCGGGTGCCAGGACTCGGGCCCGGGGACGTGGAACATCGTGGTCGCGGTCAACGGCTCCCCGATGTCGCCGCGGGCGATCGCGCGCAGCGCGGTCTGCGTCCCCGCCCCGAGCACCGTGTCCGGCGCGCAGGCGACCCGCAGTCCCGCCTCCCCGGCCCTGGCCAGCAGCGCGGCGGCCGCGTCGTGGTCCAGGGCGAGGGGTTTCTCGCTCCACACGTGCTTGCCCGCGTCGAGGATCCGGTGCCCGACCTCGGTGTGCACGGCGGGGACGGTCAGGTTGACCACCACCTCGACGTCCTCGCGTGCCAGCAGCTCCGCCACGGTCCCGGACGCCGGAACCCCGTACGCGGCGGCCCGCGCGGCGGCGCGCGCCAGGTCCAGGTCCGCGATGAAGCGGACCTCGACGTCGGGGAACCGCGTCAGGTTCTCCAGGTACTGGGTCGAGATGTTGCCCGCGCCGATGACACCGACCCCGGCGGCCGCGGTGCGCGTCATCGGTCGTTCTCCCCGAGCCAGGCCAGCGACCGCGCGATGCCGTCGAACACGTCGCCCGCGTAGGAGTCGAACTCGACCACGCGGATCGCCCGCGGCGCGGCCTCCAGGACCGCGCGGACGTCGACCTCGCCCGAACCGGCGGGCTGCTGCCGGTTCACGTCGCCGTCCAGGGTGCCGTCCTTGACGTGGATCAGCCGCACCCGGTCGCCGAAGGCGCGCAGGAGCGCCGCGGCGTCGGCGCCGCCGACCCCCGCCCAGTAGGTGTCGACCTCCAGCACGACCCGCGGCTCCAAGTGCCCGACGAACACCTCCAGCGCGTGCCTGTCGCCGATGCGGGTGCTCAGCTCCCAGGCGTGGTTGTGGTAGCCGAACTCCAGTCCCCGCTCGGCGGCCAGTTCCGCCAGCCGGTTCACGCGCTCGGCCAGCTCGGCCACCTGGTCGGCGGTCTGCCACCGCTCGCTCGGGACCAGCGGGTCGATGACCGTCGTGATGCCCAGTCCGGCGGCCGCGTCGAAGATCTCCTCGGGGGCCTGCGCGTCGATCACGGGGGCGTGGCCGGAGGGCGCGGTGACGCCCGTCGCGGCGAACACGCGCCGGTACTCCTCGGTGTCCAGGTGGAACGCGTACGGCTCCACGTGGGCGAACCCGATCTCGGCCAGGCGTGCCACGGCGCCCTCCAGGCCGTCGGCGAGTTCGTCACGGACCGAGTACAGCTGCACGGATGTTGTCGGCACGGGGGGCTCCTTCGTTCGCTCGGGCATCGCCCTGTCGCTCACACCGCGGTCACGCCCCCGAGGGTGCGGGGCAGTGCCGCGCACCCAGATTCTTACATTGGAAGATTTTTGTCCAGGGCTTTTTCCGGAGGCACGGTTCGGGCGTATGGACGGCACGGGCCGGAGGGCATGCCGAAGGACCGGGCGGCGTTCCGGCGGGCCGGAGGCCGACCCGGCGCACGGGCGTGCCCGGTCTCCAGGGACTTCCCCGAGGAGCGGGGGTCAGGCGGTGGGGGCCTCCGCCTCCGCCTCCTCGTCGGCCTCCCGCTGGGGCGCGACGACCTCCAGGCCCACACCGAGTTCGCGGATCGCGCGCACGGACGACTCGGCGAGGCGGTCGTCGGTGATCACCGAGGCGAAGCTCGTGAGCGCGGCGACCTTGAACGTGCCGAAGGCCCCGTACTTGTCGGCCCCGGCGACCAGCACCGACGTCGAGGCCGCCGCCATGGCCGCGCGCTTGACCGCCACCTTCGCGCGCGAGGGCGTGGTGGTGCCCCGGCTCAGGTCCCACGAGCTCGTCGAGACGAAGGCGACGTCGATGTTGAACTCCTCGATGGTGGCGGCCGCGATGTCGCCGACCGAGGAGCGGTTCTCGCGGTCGATCTGCCCACCGATCAGGAACAGGGTCACGTCGGGGTGGTCGGTGAGGGAGGCGGCGGTGGTGATGTCGTTGGTGATGACGGTGAGGCCGGTGACGCTCCACAGCGACGGCACCAGGTGCCCCAGCGTCGTGCCCGCGTCCAGGTAGACGGTCTGCCCCTCACCGACCAGGGCCGCCGCCGCGCGGGCCATCGCCCGCTTCTCGGCCACGTCCACCCGCGACTTGTCGCGGTAGGAGGGCTCCGAGCGCACCTGCGAGACCAGTTCGACGCCGCCGGGCACCGAGCGGACCCGCCCCTCCTCCTCCAGCGTCATGATGTCGCGGCGCACCGTCATGTGCGAGACGTCGAGGATCTCGCACAGCTCCTTCACGCTCAGCACGCCCGTACCGCGCAACTCCCGCACGAGCAGTTCACGCCGTTGCGCCGGAATCATCGTTCTCCCTCGGTTCCGCTCATGGGCACCATGGTAACGAGTGTTCCCAGATGGTACCAGTCGTGATAATTGTTGACTCCCATGTTCAGCTGGTGTTAAACATGGCGCGTTGCCGTAGCGGCCCGGCGCACACGTGCCCCCCGCGAGGCCGGAGAAGGAGAACCCATGCAAGCCACCGACGCCACCACGGCGCCGCCGCCCCCCGTGCGCTACGCGCTCACCGGAGCGTGCGGCGGATTCGCGCGCACCCTGCTCGCCCAGACGCCCCGGATCGAGCGGCTGCGGCCCTCGGTCCTGTGCGACCTGGACACGGAGGGGACGGTCGCGCTGTGCGCCGAGCTCGGCTACCCCGCCGACGCGCTGAGGGTGTGCTCCAGCGCGGACGAGGTGGCCGCGCTGGCCGACGGGCGGATCGCGGTGATCGCCGACGCCCGCCTCCTCGAACACGCCGACTACGACGTGCTCGTCGAGGCCACCGGCAGCCCGGAGGCGGGCACCCGGGCCGCGCGGACCGCCATCGGGGCCGGACGCCACGTGGTCATGGTCTCCAAGGAGGTCGACTCCGTCTCCGGGATCGCGCTGGCCGACCTCGCCCGGGAGCGGGGCGTGGTCTACACCCCCGGGATCGGCGACCAGCCCGCCAACCTCATCGAGTGGTACGAGCGGACCCGCCTGCTGGGCCTGGACGTCGTCGCGATCGGCAAGTCGGGCGAGTACGACCTGGTCTTCGACCCGGCCACGGGCCGCGTGCGCCAGCTCGACCAGGAGGTCGACGCCCCCGACCTGGCCGGTCTGCTGACCCTGGGCGAGGACGTACCCGCCACGCTCGCCGCCCGCGCCCGCGCCGTGGCGGGCCTGTCGCGCTCGGCCGCCGCCGACTACTGCGAGATGGGGGTCGTCGCCAACCACACGGGCCTGGTGCCCGACACCGAGGCGCTGCACTACCCCGTCGCGCGGGTCGCCGAGCTCGCCGACGTCTACTCCCTCGCGGAGGACGGGGGGATCCTCTCCCGGCCCGGCGCCGTGGACGTCTTCAGCGTGCTCCGCCTCCCCGGGGAGGCCTCCTTCGCCGGAGGGGTCTTCGCCGTCGTCCGCACCGGCGACCCCGTCTCCTGGCGGACGCTCGCGCGGAAGGGCCACGTGGTCTCGCGCTCGGGACGCTACGCCTGCCTGTACCTGCCCTACCACCTCATGGGCGTGGAGACCCCGCTGAGCCTGCTGGACGCCGTCGACCACCGCCGCGCGGTGACCTCCCGGCGCCCGGCCCCGCACGCGGTCCTGGCCGGTCGGGCCCTGCGCGACCTCCCCGCCGGGACCACGCTGGACATGGGCGGGCACCACCACGACGTCCAGGGGGTGGCCCCCGTCCTCCTGGACACCGCCGACGCCCCCGGCGACGTCGCACCGCTGTACCTGGCGGCCCACGCCACCCTGGGCCGCGACGTCGCGGCGGGCGCACTGGTGCGCCTCGACGATCTGGCCGACCCCAGCGACGTCCTCCTGGACGCCTGGCGCCACGCCCGTACGCACCTGTGAACGATCGGACCCACTGACATGTCGGACATCTACACCCTGCTGGCGTTCCTCGTCGCCATCGCGGTACTCGTACTGCTCATCGCCCGCTTCAAGGTCCACCCCGTGGCCACGCTGTTCATCGTGGTCGTGACCCTGGGGCTCGTCCTGGGCATGGGCGGCACCGAGACCATCGGTCTCGTCACCGAGGGCTTCGGCGGCACCCTCGCCGACGTCGGCCTGCTGGTCATCTTCGGCTGCGTGCTCGGCAGGATGCTCGAACTCAGCGGCGCGGCCACCAAGATCACCGAGACCGCCCTGAGCATGTTCGCGGAGAAGAGGGTGCCCTGGGCGATCGCCCTGGCCTCGACCGTGCTGGGCATCCCCCTCATCGCCGACACCGCGGTCGTCATGCTCATCCCGATCGTCTCCGCCCTGGCCTACCGCACGGGCATGTCGATGATGAAGCTCGGCCCGATCCTCTACCTCGGCGCCTACATCATGACCTCGGTGGTCCCGCCCGGCCCCGGTCCGCTCGCGTCGGCGTCGCTGCTCGGCGTCAGCATGGGCGAGGCCATCCTCTACGGCCTGATGGTGGGCGTCCCCGGCGTCATCGCCGCCACGGTCTACCTGTCCTTCATCAGGACGTACGTGCCGCCCAAGCCGGAGTTCGTCGAACACCTGGCGGGCGCGGGCGGGCCGGGCACCCCCTCCACCGGCGGCACGGGGATCTCCGGCGACACCGGCCCCAAGGTCGCCTCCGACGGCGCCGCGGCCCCGGCCAGCGTGGGCCTGTTCGGCTCCCTGGCGCCGATCCTGGCCCCCATCGTCCTCATCATCGTCGCCTCCCTGGCCGGTCCGGTGCTCCCGGAGGGGGCCTGGTTCACCGAGGCCGTCCTGTTCGTCGGCGAGCCGACGATGGCGCTCTTCCTCTCCTGCCTCCTGGCCCTGCCGCTGTTCCGCGGTCGCTGGAAGGACAAGGCCACCCTCAACGACCTGTTCGAGGCGGGCCTGCGCATCGCCGCGATGCCCCTGGCCCTGACCGGCGTCGGCGGGGCGCTGGCCACCATCATCCGGGAGACCGGCGTGGCCGAGAACGTCGCCGCGAGCATCGAGAGCACCGGCATGTCACCGGTCGTCATCCCCTTCCTCGTCGGCGCGGCGGTGTGCACGATCACCGGCTCCAACATCCTGGGCGTGATGACCTCGGCGGCCATCATGCAGCCCCTGATGGACGACCTCGGTCTGGCGCCGATCGTGGTGTACCTGGCCTGCGCGACCGGCGCCCAGATCATGAAGCACGCCAACTCGTCCGGGTTCTGGGTCACCACGACGCTGTCCAACATGACGGTGGGCCAGGGCATCCGGTCGATCGGCGTCGCCTCGTTCATCTCGGGCGTCACCGGGTTCCTCGTGCTCAACGTCATGATCGCGACCGGCGTCGTCTGACCCGGCCCGTCCGTCCCACAGGGGTTCCGGCGCACCCGGCCACCGGGCCGCACGGTGCGCCGGAACCCGTCCCCGTCCGTCCGATTCGACCATCAGGAGTACACATGGCGACCCTCGGCGTGATCGCCGACGACCTCACCGGAGCGACCGACGTCGCGATCGCCCTCACCGCCTCCGGCCACCGGACCACGGTCGTCCTGGACTCGCGGCCCCCCGGCGGGGCCGACCCCGTCGCCGCCGCGGCGGACGGGGCCGACGCCGTCGTCGTGGCCCTGAAGTCGCGCACCACGCCCGCCGACGCGGCGGTCGCGGCCTCGCTGGACGCCCTCGACCGGCTGCGCGGCGCGGGGTGCGAGCGGTTCTACGTCAAGTACTGCTCGACCTTCGACTCCACCCCGGACGGCAACATCGGCCCGGTCGCGGAGGCGGTGCTCGACGCCCTCGGCGAGGACGTCACGGTCATCGCACCCGCCTTCCCCGCCAACGGGCGCACCGTCTACCGCGGCCACCTCTTCGTGGGGGACGACCCCCTCGACGAGTCCCCGATGCGCCACCACCCGCTCACGCCCATGACCGACTCCAGCCTCCCGCGCCTGCTCGCCCCCCAGGTCAGCGGCGGCGAGGCCGACGTCGCGCTGGTGCCCTGGCCGGTGGTGGCCCGGGGGGCCGACGCGGTGCGCGAGGCCATCGCGTCGGCCAGCGCCGAGGGGGCCCGGTTCGTGGTCGTCGACGCCCTGACCGACGCCGACCTGCGCACGCTCGCCGACGCCACGCGTGGCCTGCGCCTGCTGACCGGCGGCAGCGCCCTCGCCCAGGGGCTCCCCGGCCCCCACGGGACGGGTCACCTGCCGCTCACCCCGCCCCGGGGGCCGCGCGTCGTACTCTCGGGCAGCGCCTCGCGGGCGACCCAGGGCCAGGTGCGCCACGCCCTCGCCCAGGGCGGAGGGCACCACCTGCTCCCGGCGCACCTGCGCGGGGACTTCGGGGCGACGGTGACGCGGGCCGTGGACCGCGCCCTGGAGGGCGGCGCGTCCCCGTTCGTGGTGTACGCGACCGCCGCGCCCGAACACGTCGTGGACACCGCCGACGCGCCGCTCATCGAGGAGGCGCTGGCCGAGATCGCCGAACGCCTGGTCGCCGCGGGAGTGCGCGCGCTCCTGGTGGCGGGCGGCGAGACGAGCGGAGCCGTCGTGCGGCGCCTGGGCGTGGCCTCGCTCGCGCTGGGACCCGAGATCGACCCGGGCGTCGCGTGGACGCTCGGACACAGGAACGGTGAGGACGTCCACCTGATGCTCAAGTCCGGCAACTTCGGCCGCGAGGACCTGTTCGTCCGCGCCTGGGAGGAGAGCAAGTGAACCGCGAAGCGCGCGAGGCCGCCCGGGAGCTGTGCGCGGTGGGACGCCGCGCCGTCGAACTGGGGCTCAGCCCGGGGGCCTCGGGCAACGTGTCCGCGCGGGCCGGGGGGCTGACGCTGATGAGCCCCACGGGGGTCTCCCTGCGCGACCTCGACCCCGAGGACCTGTCCGTCCTGGACGGGGCGGGGGAGCACGTCGCCGGTCCGCCCCCCTCCAAGGAGTTCCCGCTCCACCTGGCGATGTACCGGCGGGTCGGGGACGCGGGCGCCGTCGTCCACCTGCACTCGCCCCACGCCTGCGCGGCCTCGTGCCTGCCCGCCTGGTCGGAGGCGTCCGCGCTGCCGCCGGTCACGCCCTACCTGGTCATGCGGGTCGGCCAGGCGCCCCTGGTGCCCTACGCGGCGCCGGGCAGCGACCGGCTCGCCGACAACCTCTCCCGCCTGCCCGGACGGTTCCGCGCGGCCCTGCTCGCCAACCACGGTTCGATCGTGGCCGCCGCGGGTCCGGCGGCGGCCCTGGACGGCGCCGTCGAGCTGGAGGAGGCCTCGCGCATCGTGGTGTCCCTGCGGGGGAGCGAGTTCTCGGTGCTCTCGCCCGAGGACGTGCGCGAGCTGACCGGACGCTACGGCACCGACTGGGACCTGTGACTCCGCGTCGGGGGTGACCTCCCCGCCCGACCCGTCCGCGACGACGGGGTCGGGCGGTCCCCGGTGGAGTACAGCTCCTCGTCATGAACGGGGCCGCTGCGGGGTCTCCAGCGGTTCGGGGTCCGGGCCCGGGCCGGGCCCGCACCGATCGCCTCCCGGGAGGGTCCGGCGACGGCGGGTCCTCCCGGTGCTATCGGCGGGCGTACACCCGGCGCAGGGGCGAGGCGGTGACACCGTGCGCGACCACGCTGGCCGTGACGGCCAGCGTGACGGCGGCGAACAGGCGCGGGTCGTGCACGCCCTCGTGGACGGAGTGCGCCGCGTAGAAGAGCGCGCTGACGCCCATCGGGCCGAACCACCCGGCGAAGGCGGCGTCGCGCGGCCGCAGCCCCAGGGGCCGCGCCAGAGCCATCAGCACGGGCGGACGGCGCAACAGCAGGACGGCCAGCACGAAGACGAGCGCGGCCGGTCCGAAACCGATCCACTCCCGCCACGGCAGGACCGCGCCCAGCAGGACGAACACGGGCAGGGCCAGGTAGCGGTTGACCGCCTCGTCGATGTTCTGCTGCGGGCCGCGCTCCCCCTTGCGCACCGTCCGGTTGTAGGCCAGCCCCGCGACGAAGACGGCGAGGACACCGCCCACCCCGATCAGCCGGGCCGCCCCGAGCACGGCGACGGCGAGCAGCAGCGTGAAGACGAGCGCGGGCCCGTCCTCCAGCTCCCGGTGCCGGGTGGCCGCCTCCATCGCCTTTCCCGCGGCCGCTCCCAGGAGCACGCCCAGGACCACGGAACCCAGGACCTCCCAGGCCAGGCGCCCCGCCACGTCGACGGGACCGGCGGAGGGCAGCACGGCGGCCACCGCGACTCCGACCAGGGCCAGGGCGAGCCCGTCGTTGGCCCCGCTCTCCCCGGTGAGGAGCCTGCGCAGGCGCTCGGACAGGTCGCGTTGGGCGGGTTTCCCGGTCACCACCGACGCGGCGAGCACCGGGTCGGTGGGGCACAGGCAGGCGCCCACCAGCGCCGCCAGGGCCAGGGGAAGGCCGAGCAACAGCGCCGCGGCGCCGGTCACGGCCGCCGCGACCGGCATGACGACGCACAGCAGCAGCGCCAGCGGGGCCACCAGCCCGCGCAGCGAGGTCACCGGGAACCGCAGCGCGGCCGTCATGACCGAGGCCGCCAGCAGGACGCGGGTGCCCTCCAGGAGGAGGGTGTCCCGCGTCTCGGCGGACAGCGTCAGCAGGTCGAGCGCGTAGGGGCCCAGGGCCACGCCGAGCAGCAGGGCGAGGAGCGGCTCGCTCAGGGGCAGCTCCCGGAAGCGGTCGCTGAACAGCGCGAGGAGCACGCTGAGCGTGCCGATGGCCGCGTACACCAGGGGGAGCGGGTCCATGGATCTCCTTCGTCACCTCGGGTCCGTGCCGGTCGCGGAGGCGGTGCGGCGACACCTCCGCCGGAGCAGGGTAGTGGCCGCGCGCGCTTTCACGCCGTATTCGGACCGGGGAGTCGGAGACCGGTTCCGCGCGGCGCCCGTCCCGCGCTTGTCCGCCTCCGGCTGGCCGGACGCGCCTCCGCCCGACCGGCCGAAAACGACGCCGGTGTGACACGAGGGATCTGACCTGCGGTGATCTTGTACTTGTAGTCGATGTCGGCGCTCGAACCTCGCTATAAGTACAAGATCACCGTGCGGGGGGCGGCCCGGTGGCCCCCTGCGGTGACCGCGTCAGAGGGAAGGGGACGGCCCCGCCGGTGCCGGCACACCGGCGAGACCGAGTATGAGGTCGCGGACCTCGGTGGCCGCGACGCGTTCCCGGGCGGAGCCCGGATCGGAGCACAGCACCAGGGGACCGTCGTCGGGGTCCGCGTGCGCGCGCCCGTGGGTGCCGCGCACACAGCCCGGGTCGAGCGGGACCACGTTCATGGCGTAGCGCAGGCCGACCTTCTTGCGCACGAGGTTGGCCGCCGCGCGCGCCCTGACGAACCGGTCGGCGGGGTCCAGGAAGAGCTCGGCGGGGTCGTAACCCGGCTTGCGGTGGATGTCCACGCCCCGCGCGAAGTCCGGCGCCGCCTCATCGCGCAGCCAGTAGTAGTAGGTGAACCAGGCGCCCGGGTCGGCCACGAGGACGAGTTCGCCGGAGCGCTCGTGGTCCAGCCCGTGCTCCGCCTGCCCGCCGCGGTCCAGGACCAGGTCCACCCCCTCCACCCCGGCGAGGAGGCGGGCGACGCCGGGCACGTCGCCGGGGTCGCGGACGTAGACGTGGGCGCACTGGTGGTCGGCCACCGCGAAGGCGCGCGACTCCCACGGGTCCAGGTACTCCATCCCGTGCTGGGCGTACACCTCCAGCAGTCCGGCCTCGCGCAGCACCCGGTTGACGTGCACGGGCCTGTCGGCCGGGGTGATGCCGTACTCGCTGAGGACCATCACGGCGGTGCCCGAGCGCTCGGCGTCGTCCAGCAGGGGCGCCAGGGCCGCGTCCATGTCGACCACCGCCCGGCGGGCCTGCTCCGAGTCGGGGCCGTACCGTTGCAGGTCGTAGTCCAGGTGGGGGACGTAGCACAGGGTCAGGTCGGCCCGCGGCATCAGCCTGCGGGTCGCGGCCACGATCCACTCGGTGGAGCGGATCGACGCGGTCGGCCCCCAGTAGTGGAAGAGCGGGAAGGGGCCCAGCTCCGCGGTCAGCTCGTCGTGGAGGGCGGGCGGACGGGCGTAGCAGTCGGGGGACTTGCGCCCGTCGGCGTGGTAGACCGGCCTGGGCGTGACCGTCCAGTCGGTGGTGGCGCCCATGGCGTACCACCAGCACACGTTCGCGGTGCGAAAACCCGGCCGGTGGCGCCGGGCGGTCTCCCACACCTTCTCGCCCTGGACCAGGCGGTTGTGCTGGCGCCACAGGTACACCTCGCCCAGGTCCCGGAAGTACCAGCCGTTGCCGACGGCGCCGTGCCCCGCCGGGGTCCGGCCGGTCAGGAACGTGGACTGGACGGTGCAGGTGACGGCGGGCAGGACGGTCTCCAGCGGGGCCTGCCAGCCCTTCTCAGCCAAGGCCCGGAGCCGGGGCGCGTGCCGTAGCAGCCGGGGCGTCAGCCCGACCGCGTCGACCACGAGCAGGCGCGGTTCCTCCGTCGGCATGGGGTGTGTCCCTTCGGTTCGGGGGTCAGAGGACGGTCAGGCCGAGGTCGGTCAGGCGGTCGCGGGCCCAGGCCACCTCGGCGGCGATGCCCTCGGTGAGGCCCCTGGCGTCGGCGGGGCGCAGCTCCTCGGGCAGCACCGACCAGGTGTAGGTCTCCACCTCCACGTGGTCGGTGCGCGCGCCGCCGGGCCCGAAGAGGCGGCCCAGGGTCTCGGTGAGGTGGTCGGTGGTCCCGCGCAGCGGGGCGGTGGCGGGGGCGTGCAGGGGCACGTGGAAGTGGGTGCGCCAGGGCGCGCCATCGGGCAGGGGAGCGGCGCCGCCCAGGGCCTCGTGCAGGTCGTCGCGGCCCTCCCACGCGCCGTCCTCACCGCGTGCGCGCGTCTGGTGCAGGAAGCGGTCCTCGGTGAAGGCGGCGAGGGCCTCGCGCGCGGCCGGGTCGGCGGGGTCGGGGACCTCCACGGCCGCCGACGCCTGGGTCTTGACCACGGGCAGGCCCGCGGCGCGGAGCCGGTCCAGAGCCGCACCCGGCTCCTCGAAGGCCGTCGCGAGGTGGCAGGTGTCCAGGCACACGCCCAGGTGCGGCGGCGGGTCCCGGAGCAGGCGGGCCGCGTCCCGGGTGGTCTCGACGACGCACCCGGGTTCGGGTTCCAGCCCCACCCGCACCGGCCGCCCCTGCCGTGCCAGGTCCTCCAGGGCCTCGGAGAGTTCGGCCAGGTGCGCGCGGGCGGTGGCCAGTTGGTCGGGACCCCATGGTTCGCGCCAGGCCAGGGGGAGGGTGGAGACGCTGCCCCGTGCGGCGTCGTCGGGGAGCAGCCGCGCCAGCACCCGGGCGCAGTCCACCGTGTAGTCCAGCCTGGCCCGGTCCGTCCAGTCGGGGTGGTACACGGCCTGCTTGACCACGGGCGCGTGGAACCCGGTGTAGGGGAAGGCGTTGAGGGTCACCGTCTCCAGCCCCGCGGCCCCCAGTTCCGCGCGCAGCCGGTCGGTCAGGCGCGGGTCCGCCGCCAGCTCCCGGGCCAGCGGGGCGGGCAGCCACAGTCCCAGGCCGAGCCGGTCCGCGCCCAGGGCCTCGCGCACGCCGCCGCCGTGGACGCGGATCTGGCGCAGGACGCCGTCCAGGTCCTCGGCCGGGTGCACGTTGGTGCAGTAGGCGAGGTGGACGACCGTTCCGTCGGGGTGGCGCAGCCTCACGCGGCACCTCCGCCCGCGCGCTCGCCGCGCAGCACCGAGTTCCCCGAGTAGGTCGCGGTGTGGTCGGCCCCGTGCACGTCGTCCAGCAGCAGGCGTCCGCTGCGGCCGTAGAACTCCACGGGGTTGTCCCACAGCACCCGTTCGACGTCGCGGTCGGTGAAGCCCGCGGCGAGCATGGCCTCGCCGGTGCGCACGGTGGCGAGCGGATCGCTGCGGCCCCAGTCGGCGGCCGAGTTGACCACCATCCGCTCCGGGCCCCACTCCGACAGGACGCGGACCATGCGCTCCGGGCTCATCTTGGTGTCGGGGTAGATGGAGAAGCCCAGCGTGCACCCCGACTCGTGCACCATGGCCACGGTGGCCTCGTTGAGGTGGTCCACGAGCACCCGCTCGGGCGCGAGGCCCGACTCGGCGACCAGCCGGAGGGTGCGGCGGGTCCCCGCCACCTTGTCGCGGTGCGGGGTGTGCACCAGGACGGGCAGCCCGAACTCCCCGGCCAGCTCCAGCTGGCGGCGGAAGGCCCTCTCCTCCTCGGCGGTGCCGGAGTCGAAGCCCACCTCGCCGACCGCCACCACGCCGTCCTTGGCCAGGTAGCGGGGGAGCAGGTCCAGCACCCCCTCCAGGCGGGGGTCGTTGGCCTCCTTCGGGTTGAGCGCGATCGTGCAGTGGTGGCGGATCCCGAACCGCTCGGCCCGGAACCGCTCCCAGCCCACGAGGCCGTCGAAGTAGTCGCGGAACGAGCTCACGCCGGTCCGGGGCTGGCCCAGCCAGAACGACGGCTCGACCAGCGCGCGCACCCCGGCGGCGTACATCGCCTCGTAGTCGTCGGTGGTGCGCGAGGTCATGTGGATGTGCGGGTCGAAGATACGCATCACGCCTCCGTTCGGTGGGTGTCCAGGCGGGCCGCCTGCCTGGGGAAGTGCCGCAGCACCAGGTGGACGTCGGCGGGGACCGGCCGCCCCGCCAGAACCCGCTCCTCGGCGTGGTCGGCGCACATGCGCGCCAGCTCCTCGTCGGCGCGGTCGGGCAGCCCGGCCGCCGACTCCAGCGGCACCCCGGTGAACAGGCACTTGAGGATCCCCTGGCGCCAGGAGTCCGCGTCGAGCAGGGCCGTCGCCGCGCTGGAGGCCGCCGCCGCGACCAGCCGGGTGTCGTTGGTGCGCATCGCGTCGGCCAGCAGCTCGCGCGCCGCACCGGCCAGCTCCTCCCGGCCGTCGCCGCGCGCGTCGAGCACGTCCAGGCCCCGCAGGACGGCGCGCCGCTCACCCGCGTCACCGTGGTGGTACAGGTCGCGGACCTCCCGGGCCAGCTCCGGCGGGGCCAGGGCCCCGGCAAGCGCGGTCAGCAGCTCCACGCGCACCAGGTCCTCCAGGGTCGGCCCGGCCACCCCGTCGGGGTCGCCGGAGGGACCGGCACCCCGTGCCACGCTCCTGGCCGCCGCGGGGAAGAGCACGGCGATCCGGGCGGGCCGCTCCCGCACCCGCCCGACCTGGGCGGCCAGGGCCCCGCGCGCCGCGGCCGTGTCCAGGAAGGCGTACTCCCCGCTCACGCGTCCGCCCTCCGCCCGCGGGAGTCGGCCAGCGCCCGGGTGAGCGCGCGGATCGACCGCTCGGCCACCAGGGGAGCGGCGTGCCCGTGGCGGGGCAGCTCCACCGACGCCAGGCCCCGGTAGCCGACCTCCTCCAGGGCGCCCAGGACTCCGGGCAGGTCGATCTCGCCGTCGCCGAACTCCAGGTGCTCGTGCACGCCCGGCCGCATGTCGTCCAGCTGGACGTTGGCGATCAGGGCCCCGGCGCGCCGGACGGCGCCCTCGGGGCCGTCCGGCTCGTTGCACACGCCGTGCCCGACGTCGACCGTCACCCGCAGGCGCGGCGGGTCGCCGAGCCGGTCGCGCAGTTCCAGCGCGTCGGCCACCCGTTCGGCGAACATGCCGGGCTCGGGTTCGAACGCGCAGTCCACGCCGAGGTCGTCGGCGGTGGCCAGGACACGTTCTACGCCGGAGGTCAGCCGCGACCAGCCCCGCTCCCGACTCACCCCCGCCGGGAGGATGCCCGACCAGAAGGAGACGGCCTCGGCCCCCAGGTCGTCGGCGATGCGCACCGCGCGGCGCAGCAGGTCCACCCGCAGGTCGGCGCCCTCACCGGAGACCAGGGTGGGCTCGTGCTTGCGGCGCGGGTCCATCAGGTAGCGGGCGCCGGTCTCCACGACCGCCGCCAGGCCCAGTTCGGCCAGCCGCCGGCCGATCCGGGCCGTGCGCGCGGAGGCGTCCGGCGCGAAGGGGTCCAGGTGCGGGTGGTCCAGTGTCAGCCCCACCCCCTCGTAGCCGAGGTCGGCGATGATGGCCAGCGCGTCGTCCAGCCGGTGGTCCCAGAAGCCGTTGGTGCCGTATCCGAACCTCATGTGAACGACACCGCCTTGGACGCGCGCGCCGCCACGGGCGCGCCGAGGGCGAGCGCGCACGCGGCGTTCGGCGCGCCGTGCCCGGCCAGCAGGGCCGCCTGGAGCGGGATCATCCCCCGGATGCCCACGCCCGTGGCCGCGCGCGCGTTGTGCGCCTCGGGCTCGACCAGCGCCCGGACCTGGGCGGTTCCCACCCTCACCGCGAAGACCCCCGCGAGCGACCCCGCCAGGACCCTCTCCGCGGCGCCGCCCGCCGCCCGTCCGCGGACGGGCGCGGCGGCGAGCGCGGCGCTGGCCAGGGTGCACAGCAGCGCCCCCGCCGCGACGGAGGGCCGCGTCCCGTGCACCTCGCCCCGGCTCAGGGCGGTCACCCCGAGCGTGTGGGCGGCCAGCGCCAGCGCGGGCCGGGCCGCGTCGGCGGGGTGCGCGCCCGCGCCCAACAGCACGTCCAGTCCCCGGGCCGCCGCCATGCCCAGCGGCGCCAGCGGGGTCTTCTTGAGGAGGAGGTCGTAGCCCCACACGGTGGCCGCCAGGGCCGTGGCCACCCCCGCGGCCCGGCGTCCGCCCGCCGCCGCGGCCAGGCCCACGCCCGTCACGGTCAGCCCCGAGGCGACGGCCAGGGCCTCTCCGGGGCGCACTGCCCCGGAGGGGATGGGGCGTTCGGGGCGCTCGACCGCGTCCACCTCCCGGTCGGCGTAGTCGTTGAGGGCCATGCCCGCCCAGTACAGGCAGACCGAGGCCGCGGGCAGCGCCCAGGCCCCGGGGCTGCGCAGGCCGCCCGCCGCCGCTGCGCCGGCCAGGGTGTCGCCGGGAACGCTCAGCGCCGCGGGCAGGCGCACCAGCCTCGCCAGGTCGCGTGCTCTCATTCGGCCTCCTCCTCCGGCGCGGCGCACCAGGACGTCAGGGCCCGCCACTGTTCGGCGAGGCCGTGCTCGCGGGTGCCCACGGGGTCCTTGAAGAAGAACGCCAGCTCCGGCACGGGGCCGACCAGCCCCCGGCGGTGGGCGTGGGCGGCCAGCCGGGCCAGGTCCAGCACCAGGGGCGCGGCCAGCGCGGAGTCGTAGCCCGACCAGGTGAACTGCAGGGTCATCCGCGCCCCCAGGAACCCCTCGAACGAGACGTGGTCCCAGGCGACCTTGGCGTCCCCCAGGTCGGGGACGTAGTCGATGTGCAGGGGCCCATCAGGCCCGTGGCCGAGCATGTGCTCCAGCCCCCGGGCCTTGGACGCGAGCTTGCTCTCGGCGTTGGCCGGGTCGGCCAGGGTGGCGCCGTCGCCGCCGCCGAGCAGGTTGACCGAGGACCACGAGCGCACGTGCAGCGCCCGGGCGGCGAACATCGGCGCCAGCGCGCTCTTGACCAGCGTCTCCCCGGTCTTGCCGTCGGACCCGGCCCACGGCACGCCCGAGCGCTCGGCGAGCCGCGCCAGGGCGGGCAGCCGCGGCCCGGTGTTGGGCGTGAACTCCACGAACGCGCAGCCCGCGCGCAGGGCCGCGTACGCGTACGCGGAGCTGGCCGGGATCCGCGCGGTCCCGGCGTCCAGGGTCGCCTCCAGCGCGTCGGCGTCGGTGTGCTCGGCGTGCGCGCCGGGCCGGGGCTCGGTGCTGGACAGGTCCACCACCACGACGCGTTCGAGCGCCTCCCGTTCGGCGAACCCGCGCAGGTCCGCCTCCAGGCGGTCCACGTCCCGGCGCCCCACCCCAGCGGAGGCGGCGTCCAGGCCCCGGCGCAGACCGCGCTCGGTCCGGTCCAGCTCGTCGGCGAAGGCCGGTGGCAGGTGCGCGGGCAGCACCCCCGCGCGGGCCAGCCGCTCGGCGCTCTTGCACAGGCGGATCTCGGAGACGTCGTGGCCGCCGAAGACCAGGTCGCCGATCCCGGGCAGGCGCGCCGGGGCGAACTCGGGGCGCTCGGTCACGCACCCCGTCCGCCCCGACGCGCCGGACCGCACCGCGAGGGCTCCCAGGACGGCGGTGGTCGCCACCGACCCCCGCGCCCCGATCAGCCATACTCCGACTCGCGTCAACGCATGCTCCCCTTTCCGTGCCTTCGGGCGTTCTGGGAACGGTGTGGTCACTGGTCGCCGCTGTCGGCGCCGCCCTCCTCCGGCGCGCCGCTCCCACCGGCCTCCGCGCCGTCGGGGCCCAGAGCGCCGCTGCCGGGTGCCGCGGGCAGGTACAGGTGGACGTGGCCGTGGCCGGACTCGACGCTGACCATGTCCAGTTGGGTGGCCGCCACGGACCAGCCGCGGACCGCCTGGGTGCGCAGGTCACCGGCCAGCTCCAGCAGCTCCGCCCGCTGTTCGTCCTGGGCGCGCTCGGCGTTGGAGTAGGCCACGACCGCGGAACCCAGCAGGTCCACGGCGTTGGACAGCCCCGCGTGCGCGACGTTGTGGCCGGTGTTCCCGGACGGGGCGTCCTCGAAGTGGACGGCCGCCTCGTGGACGGTCGTCAGCCAGGAGTCGACCTGTCCGGCGTCGGGGGCCTCCCCGGCGGGGGTGGAGCCGTCGGGCGGCACGGCCGCGTCCAGGCTCTCCACCACCGGCACGAGCTGCTCGTGCGCTGCGCTGGTGCGCTCGACGAGCTGGTCGACCTGCGCGCGGTCGCGCTCCTGCGCGGAGGCCTGGAGCTCGGCGACGCGCGCCGGGTCGGGGGCGGTGTGGTCGTCACCGGTGAAGGAGAGGACGAGGACGCCGACGAGGGCGGCGACCACCAGGACGGATCCGGCGGTCAGCCACCAGGTGAGCCTGGGCGGGGGAGCCTTCGTCGCCTCGCGGGACGTGTCGGGGGAGGAGAGGTCCTTCTTGGCGGACACCGTGACACCTTCTTCTCGTCGTACCTGGGGGCCGGACGCCGCGACGTCGCGCTTCCTTCCGCTGGGGCGCCACCGCGGGGGGCGGCGGGACCGGTCGGGACCGGCCCCGCCGTGGTCACGGGGCCTCCGGCGGACGCCCACCCCCGCAGGTGGGGGCGGCGTCCGCCGGAGGCGTTCCGTCACTCGTCGTCGATGAGGGGACGCAGCCTGTCGGCCAGCTCCAGCAGCTCCTCTCCGGCGGCCTCGTCGGCGACCGCCTCGGCCACCTCGACGAACCGGTCCAGGGCGCGTGTGGCCTGCCCGGTGCGACCGACGTCGAGGTGGTGCTCGGCCAGCTCCAGCTGCGGGGTCAGCCGACGCGCCTCGGACACGGTCAGCGCGCCGTCGACCTCCAGGGCGTCGACGCGCTCCTGGACCTCGGCGAACGTGACCGGTTCGACCGCGTCCAGCTCCTGGACCCGGACGTCGCGGAAGAGCACCCGGTCGGCGTCGCCGTGGTTCTGCAACCCGATGTGGCCCGAGGCCAGGTCGCGTGCCGGGTCGGTGCTCTCGAACTCGTTCACCAGCTCCCCGTTGATCCACACGCGGATCATCGGGTCGGCCACCTCGATCTCCATCTCGTTCCACTCGCCGACCCGCGCGGGGTGAGAGCCGGCCGCCTGGAAGTCGTAGACGGCGCCGGTCTGGTGGATCGGGTCGCCGTCGGGCGCGCCGTAGCCGTCGATCTGGATCTCGTAGCCCTCGTTGACGGCGACCCAGGGGTCGTCCCCGGGGTCGGGGAAGCCGACGAAGACACCGGAGTTGTCCGACTCCTCGGAGGCGAGGAAGTCCAGCTTCAGCCGGTAGGACTCCAGCTCCGTCTCGTGCCAGAGCAGCCCCATGCCGCCCTGGGTCTCCAGGGCGCAGCCCTCGCCGTCCTCGACGACGCCGAAGCCGCCCGGACCCGCCATGGACCATCCGTCGAGCGACGCGCCGTCCCACAGGTGGGTGTAGCCGTCCTCGGCCCCGGGCGGGGCGCACTCCGGCGGCTCGGTGCCGCCCGCCTCGACCGTGATGGCGGCGGGGCCCGNGGCGCCGGTGTTGCCGTCGCCGTCCGTGGCCACGGCGCTGACCTCGTACTCGCCCGCGGCGGCCCCCTGCCAGGTGGCCGTGTAGGGGCCCTCGGTCACCGTGGCGACGACCTCGTCGCCGACGAGGAAGTCCACCTTCTCCACACCGGCCTCGGCGTGGTCGGTGACCTCGGCGGAGAGGGGGACGTCCTCGCCCTCCTCGAAGACCGCGCCGTCCTGCGGGCTGGTCAGCTCGGTCTGGGGACCGTGCTCACCGTGGCCGTCCAGGACCGCCTCGAAGTAGTTGACGTTGAACAGGCCGTCCTCGACGGCGGGGCCCTCACCGTCGAAGACCAGGTACAGCGTGAAGGTCTCCCCGGGGTCGGTGACGTCCATGGTCACGTCGGTCCACTCCTGCCAGCCGCCGGTGGAGGGCACGCCGACGCTGCCGAGCAGTTCGCCGTCGGGGGCGTTCATGCGCGCCTCGATCGTTCCGCCCGCCCCCGCGGAGGCGACCCGGAACTCCATCTGCTCGACCCCGGCCAGGCTGGTCGTGTCGTAGGCCGTCCAGTCGCCGTGGCCGATGTGGCTGACGTTGACCAGGCCGCCCTCGGCGTCCGTGGTGGGTTCGGTCCGGACCCCCTCACTGTCGGTGAAGTACTGGGCCTGCGTCCGTGCGGGCTTGAGGGTGACCCCGTCGCTTCCGGTGAGGGCGGGCACCCCGTCCCCGCCGGAGTCGGTGTACTCGGCCTCCAACACCCAGAAGATGTTCATGTCGTGCCCGTGGCCGCCGTCGACCTCGGTGAGGCTGACGTCCTCACAGCTGTCGTACTGGGTCCACGGGTGGGCGTGCCGCTCGTGGCCGAGCGAGGCCGTGACCGCGACGTCGCCGCACTCGATGCCCTCGCCCACCGAGCCGTCCTCGGCGTCCTCCACGCCCACGCTGAAGGGGATCTCGTCACCCCAGCGGAAGAACTGGCCGTCCTGCGGGGTCTGGAAGGAGACGTCGGGCGCGGTGTTGCCCGCGGTGACCGTCGTGGTGGCCGTCCCCATGCCCCCCTCGGAGTCGGTCACGGTGAGAACGACCGTGTACTGGCCCGCCTCCTCGAAGGTGTGGGTGGGCGAGACCTCGGTCGAGGTCTGTCCGTCGCCGAACGACCACGCGTACTCCATGGGCAGGCCGCCGGGGTGGTGGGAGCCCTCTGCGGAGAACTCCACCTCCAGCGGGGCAGGTCCCGAGGTCGCGGAGGCGCTGATGTCGGCGACCGGGGTGGTCCCGCCACCGGTGTAGTCGATGCGCGAGAGCGCCGAGTCGTCGGCTCCGCCGAAGTAGCCGGACCCGTACTCCAGCACGTACAGGGAGCCGTCCGGGCCGAACTCCATGTCCATGGGGTTGACCAGGCTGATGTTCGGGATGGTCTCGGTGATGTCCAGGACGTCGCCGTCGTCGCCCAGGTGCACCTGCTTGATCCAGTCGCGGTCCCACTCGTAGAACAGCGGGATGCCGTCGTAGTACTCGGGCCACTTGGTGTCCGACTCCAGTTCGGGGTCGAACTGGTAGGCCGGGCCGCCCATCGGGGCGCCGCCGCCCGTGCCCAGCTGCGGGAACTCCTCCGACTCCTCGTAGCTGTACCAGATCGAGGCGGGGGTGACCGGGGGCAGCTCCTCCAGGCCGGTGTTGCGCGGGGAGTCGTTCACCGGCGCGGCGCAGTCGAACTCCTCGCCGGAGGTCCCCGAGGTGAAGTCGTAGTCGACGAACGCGCTGTTGTCGCCGATGCAGTAGGGCCAGCCGATGTTGGCGGGCTCGGTGATGGCGTGCCAGGAGACCGTGTTCTGCGGTCCCCGTTCGGGGTCGGGCTGGTTGGCGTCGGGCCCGTAGTCGCCCAGGTAGACGGTGCCGTCCTCCTCGTCCACCGTGAACCGGAACGGGTTGCGCAGGCCCATGGCGTAGATCTCGGGCCGGGTCTGCTCGCCGCTGTACTCCTCCGGCGGGAAGAGGTTGCCCTCGGGGATCTCGTAGCCGCCGTCGTTGGTGGGCGTGATCCGCAGCAGCTTGCCGCGCAGGTCGTTGGTGTTGGCCGAACTGCGCTGGGCGTCGAAGGCGGGGTTGCGCGACTCGCGCTCGTCGATGGGCGTGTAGCCGTCCGACCCGAACGCGCTGGTGTCGTCGCCGGTTGCCAGGTAGAGGTTGCCCTCGGAGTCGAAGTCGATGTGGCCGCCGACGTGGCAGCACATGCCCCGGTCGGTCCCGACCTCCAGCAGGACCTGCTCGCTGTCCAGGTCCAGGGCGGGGGAGTCCCCGTCCGTGAACTGGAAGCGGGAGAGGTTGTTGTGGCCCTCGTAGGGCTCGAAGTCCTCCGGGGAGCCGTCCGCGGGCGCCTCACCCGGCGGGACGCCCTCGATCACGGGCGCGTAGTACAGGTACACCCACCCGTTCTCCTCGAAGTCCGGGTCCAGGGCGACGCCCTGCAGCCCGTCCTCGTCGTGGTTGTACACCGGGACCTGGGCGATCAGCTCGGTGGTGTGGGTGTCCGGGGACCACAGCCGCACCTCGCCGCCGCGGGTGATGTGCATCACGCGCCCGTCCGGCAGGACCGCCAGGCCCATGGGCTCGCCCACGGCGTCCTCGCCCTGCGCGAGGGTGACCTTCTCGAAGTTGTCCCACTGCGTGGCGCCGCAGTCGCCCTCGGCGGTCCCGGCCGCCCACCGCAGTCCGCCGAGCAGGTGCTGGGTGAACTCCGGCTCGGAGTAGGACTCGACGGTGTGGCCGCCGCCGGTGTACCAGGACCGGCCGCCGTCGTAGGCCTGACACCAGGCGATGGGGTGGTCCCATCCCATCTGGCCCCCGGGATCGACCTGGTCGGCGTAGGAGTCCTCGTTGAGACCGGCCAGGACGTGCACGTCGCCGCGGGGGGACAGGTCGAAGTCGTACCACTCGTCGCGGCGTTCCCAGCTGGCGGGAAGGTGCTCGGTGGAGGGGTGGACCCTGTCGTTGACCACCACCTGGGCTTCCTGCGTGCCGGGCGGGTGGCTGGAGAAGTAGCCGCCGACGAGGTCGCCGTACCACTCCCAGTCGTAGTGGGTGTCGGAGGCGGAGTGGACGCCGACGAAGCCGCCGCCGGCCTGGACGTAGCGCTCGAAGGCGCCCTGCTGCTCCTCGTTGAGCACGTCGCCGGTGGTGGACAGCCAGATCACCGCGTCGTAGGCGGCCAGCTCCTCGTCGTTGAACACCGAGGAGTCCTCGGTGTGCGCGGTCTGGAAGCCGTGTTCCTCGCCGAGCGCCTCGATGAGCGCGACGCCGTGGGGGATCGAGTCGTGCCGGAAGCCGGTGGTCTTGGAGAAGATCAGCGTGTTGAACGCGTCCTCGCCGGTCTCGTCGGCGTACGCGACCGGTGCGGTCAGCGTGAGCGCCATGGCGACACCCGACGCGAGCGCGCCCAGTGTCAGCAGGGGTCTCTTCTTCATACGGAACCTCACCTGGGGGGTGGGAGCGAATCGATGAGTCCGTGCGGCGTGCCGGCGCCGACGGCAGGGCGGCCCGGTGGTCGTGCGGCCCGGCGAGGGGCCGTGTGGCTGTGACCGGTGGGCTGACGGGGGAGTTCCTGCTATCAGGTGCGGGAAGCGGGGGTGCCGCCTCATCGGTCTCAGCCCATACCGGCTCCTTTCCCCGCTGGCTCTGCCGGAGGCGGACGACGCGGTGGCCGGGGATCGGAGCCGCCTGGCCCGTCAACGCCCGTCCACGTCTCGGAGGGGGAGGCCCGGCGGGTCGTCGCCGTCGGACTTCACTTGGTGCAGGCGGTGCAGCTCTTGGTAACCGGCGGAGGCCATGCGGGCGGTCCGGAGACGCCACATCGCCCAGCCTTGTGACCTGCCTCACCTGCTGCCTCGAACCGTACGCCGGGCTTATGTCGATCGTCAAGCAGAAGTTGTCAGTGCAGGTCGCAATAGGTGGAGTCCGGTCATCCAATAGACCCTGGTCCGCAGGGGGATCCGGCGCGTGCCTTTCCAGGTCCGTGGGCGCGCTCGGTATCGCTCTCCGGGTTCAGTGTGGGACTCAGGGTGTTCGAGTGGCGGCACGCGGAGGCGCCGGTGGAATCCTTCGTCGGTCCCGACTCCGATCTCCACCGGCGCTACCCGCCCGCCCGGCGGGCGGGCCCTCACTCAGCCAGCTGCTCCTCCCCGCGTGCGGCCCCGGCGCCGTGGTACCTGCCCAGGGGCAGCATGAGGGGCCTGCCCGACGTGGGGTCGGTGATCACCTCGCTGCGCAGGCCGAACACGACGTGCACCGTCTCGGGGGTGAGCACCCGCTCGGGCGTGCCCGCGGCGTGCAGCCGCCCGGACGCGAGCGCGATGAGGTGGTCGGCGTAGCGCGCGGCCAGGTTGAGGTCGTGCAGGACCAGCACGATCGTCGTCCCCAGCGAGCGGTTGAGGTCGGTGAGCAGGTCCAGGACCTCGACCTGGTGGCTGACGTCGAGGAACGTGGTGGGCTCGTCCAGCAGGAGCAGGTCCGTGCGCTGGGCCAGGGCCATCGCGATCCACACGCGCTGGCGCTGCCCGCCGGAGAGCTCGTCGACGGGCCTGTCGGCGAGGTCCACCGTCTGCGTCGCCTCCAGCGCCTCGGCCACGGCCTCGTCGTCCTCCCGGCTCCACCGCGAGAGCATCCTCTGGTGGGGGTGGCGGCCCCGCCCGACGAGGTCGCTCACCGTGATGCCCTCCGGGGCGATCGGCGACTGCGGCAGCAGCCCGAGCGTGCGCGCGAGCTCCTTCGACGGCAGGCGGTGCACCTCCTTGCCGTCCAGGAGCACGTGCCCGGCCCGGGGCGCGAGCAGCCGCGACATCGAGCGCAGCAGGGTGGACTTGCCGCACGCGTTGGCGCCCACGATCGCGGTGATCCTCCCGGGCGGGATGGTCAGGTCCAGGGACTCGATGACGACGCGGTCCTTGTAACCGAGCGTCAGGTCCTCGACGAGCAGCGAATGGGCCGTGGTCAAAGGGAGCCTCCCACGCGGTTGGTGCGGACGATCAGGTAGACGAGGTAGGGGGCGCCGAGCACGCCGGTGACGACCCCGACCGGGTAGCGGGTCCCGAAGGCGAACTGCGCGCACAGGTCGGCGACCAGGATCAGCAGCGCCCCGACCAGCGCGGAGGGCACGAGCAGCGAGCCGTTCGGCCCGACCAGGCGCGCCGCGATCGGCCCGGACAGGAAGGCCACGAAGGCCACCGGCCCCGCCGCGGCGGTCGCGAAGGCGATGAGCCCCACCGCCCCGACGATCGCGACGAGCCGGGTCAGGTCCACGCGCACGCCCAGGGCCGAGGCGGTGTCGTCGCCCAGCTGGAGCGCGGAGAGGTTGCCCGACTGGTGCAGGAGCACGGGGGAGAGCACGGCCAGCGCGACCAGCACCGGGACGGTCTGGTCCCAGCTGGCGCCGTTGAGGCTGCCGGTCAGCCAGCGCATCGCCTCCTGGAGGTCCCACTGGGCGGCCTGGTCCAGGATGTAGTCGGTGACGCTGGTGAGCATGGCCGCGATGCCGATGCCGACCAGGATCAGGCGCGTCCCGGCGACCCCGTCCTTGAAGGACAGCCCGTACACGGCCAGCGCCACGAGCAGGCCCGCGACGATCGCGAAGGCCGACACCCCGGCCTCGCCGAGCGAGAGCACCACGATCGCGAACACGGCCGCCGCGCTGGCCCCCGCGCTGATGCCGATGATGTCCGGACTGGCCAGGGGGTTGCGCAGCATGGTCTGGAACGTGACGCCCGAGAGCCCGAAGCACAGCCCCGCCGCCACCGCGAGCACGGCCCGCGGCAGCCGGAGCCGTCCCACGGTGAACGAGGCGCCCGGCACGTCCTGGCCCAGGACCACCCGCACGACGTCGCCCAGCGGGTAGAAGGTCTGCCCGACCATCAGGGTCAGGGCGAACACGAGGACGATCGAGACGGCGAGGGCGGCGATCACGGCGCGCCGCCGGTACGCGCGGCGCGTCCGGCCGCGGGCGACGGTCTCGACGGTGGAGGCGCTCACAGGGCACGAACCTTCTGACGGCGGACGATGTAGATGAAGAACGGGGCGCCGATCAGCGCGGTCACGATCCCCACGTCGATCTCCGCGGGGCGCGCCACGATGCGACCGACCACGTCCGCCGCGGTCAGCAGGGCCGCGCCGGTGAGCGCCGAGAACGGGATCAGCCACCGGTGGTCCACGCCCACGAGCAGGCGGCACACGTGCGGGACGACCAGGCCGACGAAGCTGATCGGCCCGGTGACGGCGGTGGTCGCGCCGCACAGCACGACCGCGCCCACGAAGGCCGCGCCCCGCGCGAGGGCGACGCGTTCGCCCAGGCCCGCGGCCAGCTCGTCGCCCAGGGCGAGGAGGTTGAGCGCGCGCGCCGACAGCAGGCACACGAGGAGCCCGGCCAGGACGAAGGGCAGCACCTGCGTGACGCTGTCGAACGTTCCGCCGCCCACGCCGCCGATCTGCCAGGACCGGGCCCCCTCGGCGATGTCGGCGCGCGGGAGCACGACGGCCCTGATGAAGGAGGCCAGGGCCGCGGTGGTCGCGGCCCCGGCGAGGGCGAGCTTGAGCGGTGTGGCCCCGCCCCGCCCCAGGGAGCCGATCGTGTAGACGAACACCGTGGTGACGCCCGCGCCGACGATCGCCACCCAGACGAAGCTGGTCGCGGAGGCCAGACCGAAGTAGGCGATGCCCGCGACGACGGCGAGCGAGGCGCCCATGGTCACGCCCAGGATGCCCGGGTCGGCCAGCGGGTTGCGGGTCACGCCCTGCATGACCGCCCCCGCCACGCCCAGGGCGGCGCCGGCGAGCACGGCCAGCAGCGTCCGGGGGATGCGCTTGGCCACCGCCGCCTGGTCGAAGTTCTCGGTCGCACCGCCGAACGCCGCCACGACGGCCGACCAGGGCACGTCGCGCGAGCCGACGACGACCGAGGCGAACATGAGCGCGGCCAGTGCGCCCAGCACCACCAGCAGCCACAGGGCCCTGCCGCGCCTCGGGCGCCGCACGACGGCGGCGCCCGAGACGGCGGGTGAGACTCGCGTTGTCACTGCGCCTCGTCAGCGGCCTCGGCGAGGAGCGACAGGTAGTCGTCCAGGACCCACGAGATCGACAGCGGGGTCGGGTTCGCGGCCGTGCCCAGCGGGTCGTCACCGGGGAGGTTGACGACGGAGCCGTTCTCCACGGCGGGCATCTGCGACAGCAGCGGGTCGCCCTCCAGGGTCTGCACCAGCTCCTCGCCGCCGTAGGTGACGATGATGTCGACGTCGTTGAACGCGTCCGCCTGCTCGGCGCTCTGGCTCAGCGAGAACTGGTCGGTCTCGGCCGAGGCGGTCGCGATGCTCTCCGGGGTCTCCAGGCCCAGGTCCTCGAAGAACATGGCGCGCGTGTCGTGCGTGGTGTAGAAGCTGACCTCGCTCAGGTCCGTGGTGTCCACGTGGGTCAGGAACATCGCGGACCGGCCCTCGAACTGCGGGTACTCCGCGACCGAGTCCTCGATCTCCTGCTCCAGGCCGGCGATGAGCTCCTCGCCCTCGGCCGCCATGCCCAGGGCCTGGCTGTTGAGCTCGATCATCTCCCGCCACGGCGTTCCCCAGGCGGTCTCGGGGTAGGCGACGACGGGGGCGATCTCGCTCAGCGTGTCGTAGTCCTCCTGGGTCAGCCCGGAGTAGGCGGCCAGGATCACGTCCGGCGCGGTGTCCGCGACGGCCTCGAAGTCGATGCCGTCCGTCTCGTCGAACAGGACCGGGGTCTCCGCGCCCAGCTCGGTGAGCTTCTCCTCGACCCAGGGCAGCACGCCGTCGCCGTTGTCGTCGCCGAAGTCGGCGGAGGCCATGCCGACCGGCACGATCCCCAGGGCCAGCGGGACCTCGTGGTTGGCCCAGTTCACCGTCGCGACCCGCTCGGGCTTGGACTCGATGGTCGTCGTGCCGAGCGCGTGCTCGATGGTGACGGGGGTCCAGTCCCCGGAACCGCCGTCCTCCCCGCCGGAGGAGTCGGAGGAGCTGCCGGAGGAGCAGGCGGCGAGCGCGACGGTGAGCAGCGCGGCGGTGGAGAGCGCGGCCAGCCTTGAAACGCGGGGCATGGTTTCCTTCCCATCGTGGCCGTGGGGCCTCTTGTGGCCTTGGGCCTCAGCCATGGCGGTGCCATGGTCCGGCTCCCGCACCGCCCCGGCGCGCACACGGGGGCGTGCGGCCGGGAGGGGACCGGTCGGGTGCGGGTCGCGTGGGGGACGGAAGGTCCGGGGGTGCACGCGCCGACCCGACCGCGGCGATGCCGAGAGATTAGGTTTGCCTAACCGAATTTAGGGTGTCCTTGGTGGGTTCGCAATCACGTAGATGCGACATCTTTTGTAGCGAATCGGACAAGAGGGGTGTGGCAGGGGAGGCTGGAGGGTCTGATGGGACCTCTGTTGCGGGTGTTTCTGGGGTGCGGTCATGGGGCCGGGAACGGCTTCTGTGCCGGGCTCACAGGGCGCGGAACCGGCCCGGATTCACAGGGCGCGGAAGCAGCCCGGATTCACAGGGCGCGGAACCGGCCCGGACTCAGCCCCGTGACCCGCCGGAAGGCCGCGCCGAACGCGCTCGCCGAGTGGTATCCCACACACACCGCCACCTCGTCGATCTCGTCCCCCCGCGCGAGCATCGTCACCGCGTGCTGCACGCGCGCGGTGGTCAGCCACTGGCTGAACCCCAGGCCGGTCTCGGAGCGGAACGCCCGGGTGACGGTGCGGGTGCTCACGCCGAGCCGCGCCGCCCACACGGCCAGGGTGGTGGTGTCGGCGGGGTCCTCGCGCACGGCGGCGACGATGGGGGCCAGCAGCGGCGACTCGGGGATGTGCAGGATCAGCTCGTGCCGGGCGGGGGCGAGGATGTCCAGCACCATCGCCTCGGTCCGCGAGCGCTCGTCCGCAGTGAGGCCCTCGGCGTCGAGCCGGTCGAGCAGGAGCCGCAGGAGCGGGGTGACCTCCATCGCGACGGGCCCGTCGGAGATTGAGGGCACCGCGTGGACGCCGAACTGCGCGGCGCGGTGCCAGGTTCCGGCGGGGGTCCACCCGGAGTGGCGCGTCCCGGCCGGGAGCCACAGGCCGACCGTGGGGGTGATCGTCCAGACCCGCGTGCCGACGGTGGCGGAGGAGGCGCCCCGCTGGTTCCAGAGCAGTTCGTGCGTCGGGTGCGAGTGCTCCTCCCAGAACGTGTCCCGGGGGATGATCTCGGCGCTGCCCATGACGACGAAGGGCACCTCGATCTCACCGGCGGCGTAGGAGGGGAGCCTGCGGCTGTCGATCGCGTCGCGCTGCGGGGGGCCGGTGGGGCGGAGCCGAGTCGCCGGGCCCGGTCGGGTGTCTCGTTTGACCACGTCATTCAGGTTAGGTGTCGGTGGGCGCCGCACCGGTGGCGGCTACGGCTCTTCAAAGGCGCGGGCGGACGTCACCCTCCCGCGCCGCGAGCGATGCGGTACAGCACGTTCGGGCGCAGCGGCCCCTCGGGCACGGTGGGGTCGTCGAAGTCGTCGGCCGGGTTCCGGGTCATCCCGATCCGGCGCATCACCGCCCGCGAACGCAGGTTGGTGGCCGTGGTCACCGCGAGGACCTCCGGGAGCGCGAGGACGTCGAAGGCGTGGGCCAGGACCGCACACGCGGCCTCGGTGGCGTAGCCGTGGCCCCAGGCCGGGCGGGCGAGCCGCCAGCCGATCTCCACCCCGGTGAACGGCATGTCCTCGTCCACGTCGTCCAGGCCCGCGAAACCGACGAACCCGCCCGTGGCCCGCACCTCCACCGCCCACCACCCGTAGCCGCGCCGGTCGAACGCGGCCTCGAAGCGCGCGACGGAGGCGTCGCTCTGCTCGCGGGTGAGCGGGTCGCCCAGGTGCTGGCGGACCTCGGGGTCGGCGTTCATCGCGGCCCAGGGGGCGAGGTCGGAGTCCCGCCACCGGCGGAGGGTGAGGCGTTCGGTGCGCAGTTCGGTCATGCCGCCCAGCCAACAGGGGCCCCGGCCCCCGGGGCAATTCCTTATCCGCAGTGGCGCTGTTACGAAGAGACACCCGAGGGGGAGTCTGTGCGAGGGCGCTCACACGGGCGTGCTGGTGGGGGCGGGGCTGAAGGGGCAGAGGAACTCGGCCCAGGCGAGCGTGCCCAAGCCCTCGCAGAAGGGGAAGTCGATCACCGGTCGGGCGCCCCACACGGTGGCGAGGTGGTCCAGGAGGAGCAGACCGCGACCGTTCTCGGTCTCTTCCCACTCCTGGGCGGTGCGCTGGCCGGGGATGCGGGGGCGGGGCACGGGGGTGGTGGGAGTCGTGGGGGCCTCCGTGTGCTCGGGGTCCTCCGGGGCGCTGGGGCGTTCGGGAAGGCCGTCGTCGATGACGGAGAGACGCAGGACGGTTCCGTGATCGGTGGCAGTGGCGGACAGAGTGCGGATGATCCGCCCCTCGGGCTGGCCGGAACGGGTGTGCTGGACGGCGTTGGCGAACATCTCTGTGCCGCAGAGGAGGATGTCGGAGAGCCAGTCGGGGTCGAAGCCGGGAAATTCGGACAGGTCGTCGCGGAGGTCGGTGCGGAAGCGGCCGGTGCCGG
>ANAW01000212.1:0-11465 GCA_000340945.1 Nocardiopsis synnemataformans DSM 44143
AGGAGGTCTGCGGCACAATGGCCATGTCGGCGTCCTTTTTCTCTGAGGGTTTTTGAAGTGCTGGCCGTGCTCTGGGGGTGCTGATTCCGCTCGCCAGAGCTTTCGCGTGCCCGGCCGGAGGCATGTTGCGAGTGGGGCGAGAGGTACGGATAGCCGAGGTGTCAATTTTCGGGTGGAAAACGGAGAATGAAGGCTTCTCCGGTATTGGTGTTTATTTCGCGTCTTTTGTCTTCCGGGTCTCACCGCGTTCCGCGAACCTGGCGGTAAGCGGAACGGTTCGGTAGCGGCGGTTGGAACCCGGCCCTGTCCTCGACCACGGAGTCCACGAGGAGGTCGAGCCGGTCGCGCTGCACGTATTTTCAGGTGCCGTACCGGTCCTGGTAGCTCCAGGAGAAGTCGTCCTTGAGTCCGATGGCGACATTGCCCAGGTAGGAGGGGCCGACGAGGGCGCGCTCGACGTCGGGTCCGTGGGTCCAGGGAAAGCGCCGCCACTCGACGGTGAAGGTCAGGCCCCGCTGGTTCTGGAAGGCGGCGATGGCAGCGGCGAACATGTCGTCGGAGGGTTTCCGTGTTTCGTTCATGCCCTCAGCATCCGACGCGGGAGTTTTGTTCCTCCAGTGAGTGATTTGTATCTACAAAGAGATGGTTCCAAGAGGAACACCGAGGTTAGCTTTGGGTTATGGTGCAACACGATTTCGGTGCATACCTGGCCGAAGAACGCAATAACTCTGGCTACACCCTCCGCAAGCTCGCGGCGCTGGTGAACCTGAGCCCATCGACCATCTCCCGATGGGAGAACAACCACGTAGTCCCGCTTCGGAATGAAGTGGATAAAGTGGACAAAGCACTGGAGTTGCAGGGGCGGCTTGTCAGCGTGTGGGAGTTCGCGAAGGCGGAAGGGCTCCCGCAGTGGATGCACAGCGTCTCGCGACTGGAGGAGGCAGCCGAGGCGATAGACCTCATATCTCCCTTGCTGGTGCCTGGTTTGTTGCAGTCTCCGAGTTACGCGCGACTGGTGTTCGAGGAGTCGCTGATGGGACGCGAGCCGGGTGACCTTGAACGCTTGGTGGAACTGAGGTGTGGCAGGTACGAGCAGCTGCGAAAGCTCAATAACCCTCGAAGCATCGCGGTCTTCCCTGTGACGGCGGTGACCTGCGCCCCTGACCGGGTTCGGAAAGAGCAGGCTTCACACCTTTTGTCCATTGCTGAAATGGGCAGGATGCGCTTCCACCTGGTCCCGGAGGACTCCATCCTGCTCGGGGTGACGTCCATGCTGCTGCTGTTCCATCTTCGTGATGGTGGGAAAGCGGCTGTGAGCGACCATGTGGACGGCGCTACCTTGTATGAGGACACGAAGGTGTACGACCGCTTGCATGGTCTGGTGAAACAAGCACTGGGTAGCGCTCTCCCCGCCACCCAGTCACGAAAGCTTCTGGAGGAGCTACGGTGAACGAGCGACGCGACTTCCACAAGTCCAGCTACAGCACGTCGGGCGGGAACTGTGTGGAGGTCAGCGAAGGCCGCGACACCCTCGTGCGGGACACCCAGAACCGGGAGTTGGGCCACCTCAGCTTCGACCGCCGCGAGTGGACCTCCCTGCTCTCCCTGCTGGCGTCGTCCCCCCGCTAGCGACAGCGTTCTCCCCCGAGACAGCGAAAGACCCCCGTTCCGCCTCCTGGAACGGGGGTCTTTCGCCGGTGGAGGCGCGGGCGGCGCCGCGCGTCAGCCCTTGAGCGGATCGTGCCCCCAGTTCATCAGCGAGTAGCGCCACGGGGTCTCGCTCGGGTCCCCGGACGGCTTCTGCGCCAGGTGCCGGTGCACGTAACCGGTGACCTTGCGCATGTGCTCGTAGTCCTGCTCCTTCAGATCACCCTGTGAGGCGTGCAGGATGTCCACGATCCAGCGCCCCGATCGGTGGCCCTTGGACTCCCCGTCGCCCTCGCCCACGGACTTCGACTCGTCGGTCTCCAGCCACCGCTCCAGCTCCTTGGGGGTCATGTTGACCGCCTCGCCGAACTCCTGCTGGACCTGCCGCTGCTGCTTCTCGTCCATGTCCTGGTCC
Organism: Nocardiopsis synnemataformans DSM 44143; assembly: GCA_000340945.1. Classification (GTDB taxonomy): domain Bacteria; phylum Actinomycetota; class Actinomycetes; order Streptosporangiales; family Streptosporangiaceae; genus Nocardiopsis; species Nocardiopsis synnemataformans. Next base: position 2,063 of record ANAW01000212.1, read on the forward strand.
CCATCCCCGGTTTTCTGGCCGGAAGTGTTGCGGGTGTGATCCATGAGGTCCTGACCTGCGGTGATCTTGTACTTATAGCTCATGTCGGCGTTCGAACCTCGCTATAAGTACAAGATCACGGCGAAGGGGAGCGGGTCGGTGGGCCATTTCGGTCGCCGCGCTCGTCAGGCCTCGGCACGCCTGTCGAGCACGCGCAGCACGGTCTTGCGGGCCTTGTGCCCGCGTTCGTGCTCGGCGGCGCTGCGGGCCTGCTTCGAGGACATTCCCCGCGCCTTCTTGGCGGCCTCGGCGGCGGGCAGCCGGTCCAGTTCGACGGACCTGCGGGCCGATTCCGCGGCCGGAGGGTTCGGCGAACGCCCCTTTCCCTGCCCGTCGTCGCGGCGCTTGGTGCGCTGTGCGTGCCGCCGCTCCTGAGGGCTGAGCTGCTCCCAGGCGTGGCGGGGGAGGTAGCGCTCGGTGCCCTCGGAGTTCTCGGAGCCGCTGCCGTTCCTGCTGCCGCTGCCGCTGCCGCTGCCGCGCGCCCGCGCGTCGCCGGAGGCCGTCTGCCACTCCTCCTCGGTCCACTTGTGGAGGTCGCGCTGCTCGCTGCTCCTGCGGTCCGGGCGCCGGTAGCCGCCGCCCTCGCGTTCGTACTCCTGGGTGAGCAACTGGCTCTTGCGCGCCGACCACTTCCCGGCGGCCCCGCCCTTGTCCGAGGCCTTGATCCGCTCCTTGAGCCTCTCCCGTAACTCCGGGTCGGTGTAGTCCCTGCGGTAGTCGTCCGCGTCCTTGCCCTTGCCCGTGTCCTTGCCCATGTGGGCGGACTACCCCTCTCGCCGGGCCGATACAACCCCGAGCAGGGCTTTTGCCCGGGCTTTCCCGCGGCCGGAAACAAGGGGGGCACCGGTCAGGGGCGGTACACCGCCGTCGAGCCCCGCACCACCAGTTCCGGAGTGAACAGCACCCGCTCGTGGACGTGCTCGCCGTGGTTCAGCTCCGACTCCAGCAGGCGCATCGCCGCCCGGCCCAGTTCGTACTTGGGCTGCGCCACCGTGGTCAGCCCCGGGTGCACCAGGTCGGCGAAGTCCACGTTGTCGTAGCCCACCACCGACATGTCCTCGGGCACCCGCAGGCCCCGTTGGCCCAGGCCCTTCATCACGCCGAGCGCCAGCTGGTCGTTGGCGCAGAACACCGCCTGGGGCCGCTGCCGCGGCCCACCGTTCAGGATCGCGTCCACCGCCCGCTCGCCCTGCTCGGGGTTGAGCAGCGGCTGCTCGACCACCCGCACACAGGTGTCCGGGTCCAGCCCGGCCTCCGCGAAGGCGTCGCGCAGTCCCTCGTGCCGCCTGCGCACCTGCTCGATGGCGAACGGCCCCGTCAGGAAGGTCACCGTCTCGTGCCCCAGCCCGATGAGGTGCCTCCCGGCCGCCATTCCGCCCGCGTGGTTGTCCACGCTGACGCTGCACCCCACGTCCTCGGCAACGTCGCCCCGGTCCAGGGCCACCCAGGAGGTCCCCTGGCGGCTCAGCCACAGCAGGTCCGACAGGTCGTCGTCCACGGGCATCACCACGGCCCCCGCCGCCCGCTGCTCGGCCAGCAGGCGCACGTTGCGCTGCTGGCGCTCGCGCTTCTCGGCGGAGTTGAGCAGCACCACGGCGAGTCCGGACCCGGCCGCCTCGTCCTCCACGCCCCGGGCGACCTCGGTGAAGAACGGGTTGGTCACGTCCAGTACCAGCAGCCCCACCGACTCGCTGCGCCCCGAGCGCAGGCTGCTGCCGGAGGAGTTGCGCACGTAGTCGAGTTCGGTGATGGCGGCCTCGACCCGCAGGCGGGTGGCCTCGGCGACGCGTTCGGGGCGGTTGAGCACGTTGGACACGGTTCCGGGCGAGACCCCGGCGTGCCGGGCGACCTCGGTGATACCCACGCCGCGGCGTGCGTTGGGGGACCTGGTGGACAAGGGGCTTCTCCCGTGCGTGTGCGGAGGGCGATGCGAAGCATCGTACTCACACCCCGATTGAAACGTGTCAATCCGCAGCCCGTGGCGGGGTGTTCCTGGCCCTGTGTCTGCTGGAAAGGGCTTACCGGAAGGGAAGCCGTTATCGGGGCGAGACCTGCGAATTCTTGGGCGATCCTCTTGACGGTGTGATGTGGGGCACTTAACATCCACTTCATATTAAAACGTTTTTGCCAGACGCGGCAAACAGGCACGGCAAAGAGAAGGAGGGCGCACGTGGACCCAGCAGAGGTCCCTCCACCCCTCGCCCTGGTCGACGTCACCAAGTCCTTCGGGAGCGTCAGGGCCCTGCGGGGGCTGTCCCTGGAACTGCGCTCCGGAGAGATCCACGCACTGGTGGGCGAGAACGGGGCGGGCAAGTCCACCCTGGTCAAGACCATCGCCGGGGTGCACCGGCCGGACGGCGGACAGGTGCTCGTGGACGGCCGCCCCACGGAGTTCGCCGCGCCCGCGGACGCCCAGCGCGCCGGGGTCGCCGTCATCTACCAGGAACCCACCCTGTTCCCCGACCTCTCGGTGGCCGAGAACATCTTCGTCGGCCGCCAGCCCCGCACCCGCATGCGCACCATCGACCGCGGCCGCATGCGCCGCGACACCCGGGAGGTCTTCGCCCGGCTGGGCGTGGACATGGACCCCGACCGCCCCGCCCGGGGGCTCTCCATCGCCGACCAGCAGCTCGTGGAGATCGCCAAGGCCCTCACCCGCCAGGCGCGGGTCCTGGTCATGGACGAGCCCACCGCCGCCCTGTCCGGTGTGGAGGCCGAGCGCCTGTTCACCGTGGCCCGCACCCTGCGCGACTCCGGCGCGGCCCTGCTGTTCATCTCCCACCGCTTCGACGAGGTCTTCGCCCTGTGCGACCGCATCACCGTGGTCCGCGACGGCGCGTTCGTCTCCTGCGACCCCACCGGCGACCTGGACGTGGACACCGTCGTGCGCCGCATGGTCGGCCGCGAGGTGAACAGCCTCTACCCCAAGGAGGAGGCCGAGCGCGGCGAGGTCCTGCTGGAGATCGACGGCCTGACCCGCCACGGCGTGTTCGCCGACGTGTCCTTCTCGGTGCGCGCCGGGGAGATCGTCGCCCTGTCCGGACTGGTCGGCGCCGGACGCAGCGAGGTCGTCCGCGCCGTGTTCGGCGTGGACCGCTACGACGCGGGCACCGTGCGGGTGGAGGGCAGGCCCCTGCCGCCGGGACGGCCCCGGGCCGCCATGGCCGCCGGGATCGCCCTGGTCCCCGAGGACCGCCGCCAGCAGGGCCTGGTCATGGAGTCCTCCATCGAACGCAACGCCACCGCCACCCGCCGCTGGCCGCTCAGCCGCCTGGGCCTGCTGCGCCCACGCGCCGAACGCGACTCCGCCCGCGAGTGGGGCGAGCGCCTGAGCCTGAGGTTCGGCCGCCTCACCGACCCCGTCTCCACCCTCTCCGGCGGCAACCAGCAAAAAGTCGTCCTGGCCAAGTGGCTGTCCACCGAACCCCGCGTGCTGTTCGTGGACGAGCCCACGCGCGGCATCGACGTGGGCACCAAGGCCGAGGTGCACCGCCTGCTGTCCACCCTCGCGGGCCGGGGGCTGGCCATCGTCATGGTCTCCAGCGAACTCCCCGAGGTCCTGGGCATGGCCGACCGGGTCCTGGTCATGCACGAGGGACGGGTCACCGCCCATCTGGACCGCGCGGAGGCCGACGAGGAGTCGGTCATGTACGCGGCCACCGGACAGCGACCGAGCGAGGCCGCGTGACGAACACGGTCAGTACCGCCCCCGCTCCCTCCGCCGCGCGCCGCAGGCTCCAGTTCCGCGAACTCGGCGTGCTCCTGGCCGTGGTGATCCTCGTGGCCGCCACCTGGCTGTACAACCCCGGTTTCCTGTCCAGCCAGGGCGTGCGCGACCTCTTCCTGGGCGCCACCGTCCTGGCCGTCCTCGCCGTCGGCCAGGCCCTGGTCCTGATCACCAGGAACGTCGACCTCTCGGTCGGCTCGGTCATGGGCCTGTCGGCCTTCGGCACCGGCCTGCTGTTCGTGACCTTCCCCGGCCTGCCCGTCCCCGTCGCGATGCTCGCCGGAGTCGGCATCGGCCTGGTCGCGGGGCTGCTCAACGGCCTGCTGGTCACCACCGTGCAGGTCCCCGCCCTGGTCGTCACCCTGGGCACCCTGTACGCCTACCGCGGCCTCAACCACTGGTGGGCCGGGGGCGAGCAGGTCAACGCCCACGACATGCCCGACTCCTTCCTGCTCCTGGGCCGCTTCAGCGTCTTGGGGGTGCCCCTGCCCGCCGCGGTCGCCATCGTCGTGGTCGCCGTCGTGGGCTTCTACCTCGCCAGCTACCGCTCGGGCCGCGAGCTGTACGCCATCGGCTCCGACGCCGACGCCGCGCGGCTCTCGGGCATCCCCGCCTCGCGCCGCGTCACCTGGGCCTTCGCCGCCAACGGCGCCCTGGCCGGGCTGGCCGGGGTGCTCTTCGCCGCCCGCTACGGCACCGTCGACTCCACCGTGGGCACCGGCATGGAACTCCAGGTCGTCGCCGCGGCCGTGGTCGGCGGCGTGGCCATCGCGGGCGGTGTGGGCACCGTCTACGGCGCCGCGCTCGGCGCCGTCCTGCTCACCACCATCACCGCCGCCCTGCCCATCTGGCAGGTCGACCAGTTCTGGCACCAGGCGGTGGTGGGCGCGCTCATCCTCGCCGCCATCGGCCTGGACCGGCTGCTCGCGGTGCGTACCGCGCGCAGGCTTCGAGGAGGAGGTGCCCGTGGCGCCTGAACGCACCGTCACCGCTCCCGCCCCCGACCGGGCGCCCGAGGGCGTCCCGAAGCGGGGCCCCGGAGGCCCCGGCCGGATCCGGTCGCTGCTCTCGGCCCGCGAGGCGCCGGTGGTGGGCGCGCTCGTGGTCACCCTGCTGGCCGCCGGGCTGTTCGTGGACATGTTCGCCACCGCGCGCAACATCGACTTCCTGGTGCTGAGCGTGGCCGCCATCGCCCTGATGGCCCTGCCGATGACGCTCATCGTCATCACCGGCGAGATCGACCTGTCGGTGGCCAGCACCCTGGCCCTGACCAGCGCCACCCTGGGCGTGCTGTGGGAGGCCGGGGTCGCCATCGAGACGGCCCTGTGGATCTGCCTGGCCGTGGGCGCGCTGCTGGGCGCCCTCAACGGGTTCCTGGTCACCGTGTGCGGACTGCCGTCCCTGGCCGTGACCATCGGCACCATGGCCCTGTACCGGGGCCTGGCCTACGTGCTGCTCGGCGACCGCGCCGTGGCCAGCTACCCCCAGAGCTGGGTCAGCGGCGCCCGGGCGCCCTTCCTGGGCGTCGAGGGCCTGCCGTGGATCGCCGTGGCGATCCTGGTCCTGGCGGTGCTGTTCGGGGTGCTGCTGCACGCCACCGCCGTCGGCCGCTCGCTGTTCGACATCGGCAACAACGACGAGGCCGCCCGCTTCACCGGGGTGTCGGTGCGCTGGACCAAGTTCTGGCTGTTCACGCTCAGCGGCACGGTGGCCGCCGGGGCCGGGGTCTTCTGGACCCTGCAGTACGGCACCTCCCGCGCCGACACCGCCTTCGGCCTGGAACTCCAGGTCGTGGCCGCCGTCCTGCTCGGCGGGGTGTCCATCTTCGGCGGGGTCGGGTCGATCCTGGGCGTGCTGAGCGGCGTCGTGCTGCTGGGCGCCATCCGCAACGCCCTCCAGCTGTTCGGCATCAGCAGCGAGGTCCTCCAGATCGTCACCGGCCTCATCCTCATCGCCTCCGTCGTCACCCCCAACCTCGTGGCCCGGCTGCGCGCCAGACGCGCACCCGGCCCCCGCCCCTCCTCAGCCCCGGCCGCGGCACCGTCCGCCGCGCCCGCCCCCACCAAGGGAGAACCGTCATGACCCAGGGCCGCCCACGCCACCTGTTCCTGGCCGCGTCCGCGTTCGCGGTGCTGATGACCGCCGCCTGCGGCGGAGGCACCACCATCGAGGACGCCCAGGAGGAGAACGAGACCGGGCCGACCGGCACCGCCGACCCGGACGCGCAGATCCCCGAGGGCCTGAAGATCGACTTCCTGCCCAAGCAGCTCAACAACCCCTTCTTCGAGATCGTCAACCAGGGCGGCACCGAGGCCGTCGAGGAGGTCGGCGGAACGGCCACCGAGCGCGGCGGCACCGAGGCCACGGCCGACTCCCAGGTGGAGTACATCAACGCGGCCAGCCAGGCGGGCAGCGACGTCATCGTGATCGCCGCCAACGACCCCGACGCGGTCTGCCCGGCGCTCAACGAGGCCCGCGACAACGGCGCGGCCATCGTCGGCTACGACTCCGACGCCAACTGCACCGACGTATTCGTCAACCAGTCCTCCACCGAGCTCATCGGCCGCACCCTGGTCGAGATGATCTCCGAGGACCTGGGCGGCGAGGGCACCTTCGCGGTGCTGTCGGCCACCCCCAACGCCACCAACCAGAACGCCTGGATCGCGGCGATGGAGGAGGTGCTCGCGGAGGAGGAGTACGCCGACCTGGAGCTGGTCGAGACCGTCTACGGCAACGACGACGACCTGGAGTCCTTCCAGGAGATGCAGGGCCTCATGCAGTCCCACCCCGACCTGGACGGCGTGGTCTCGCCGACCACCGTGGGCATCGCCGCGGCTGCCCGCTACATCAGCGACTCCGAGTACCAGGGCGAGGTCGCCGTCACCGGTCTGGGCACGCCCAACCAGATGCGCGAGTTCGTGGACGACGGCACCGTGAGCCGGTTCGCCCTGTGGAACCCGCTCGACCTGGGCTACCTGGCCGGGTACACCGGCGCCGCGCTCAAGGCCGGGCAGATCACCGGCGCCGAGGGCGAGACCTTCACGGCCGGGCGCCTGGGCGAGTTCACGTTCGAGACCGACGGGGAGATCGTGCTCGGCCCGCCGCAGGTCTTCGACGCCGGGAACGTGGACGACTTCGACTTCTGAGCCCGCTGCCGAGCCCGCTCTCCGCGGCCGCCTCTGAGGCTGCCACCGGGCTTAGTCCGTGTTCCGGGGCCGTCCTTCGGGGCAGCCCCGTCGGTCGGGGCCCGCGGTGACGGGGCCCCGGCCGCAAGAGCGTCCGCCAGCAGGTGTTTCGCCCGGGTCCGCCCTCGCGCAGTGGTGCGGCTCCTTTCTCCGTGATCTTGTACTTATAGCGAGTCTCGACGGTCCAAACTCGCTATAAGTACAAGATCACCGCAGGTCAGAACCCTTGCGTCACACCAGCGACGGTTCCGGCCAGTACACATCCGGCACCTATTGGCGGACGCTCTAAGCACCGCTTCGTACAGAACCGCCATGGTCTGTCACGCCTTCTCCAGACCCGTCCCACAGGAAGGACGCCCGTGCAGCGCGTCTGCTTCATCCTCAAGGTCCGCCAGGAACGCCTCGCCGAGTACCGGGAACGGCACGCCGCGGTGTGGCCGGAGATGCGCGAGGCCCTCAGCGCCACCGGCTGGCACAACTACTCGCTGTTCTGCACCGGGGAGGGCATGGTCGTCGGCTACCTGGAGACCGAGGACTTCGAGGCCGCCCGCGCAGCGATGGCCGAGACCGACGTCAACGCCCGCTGGCAGGCCGAGATGGCGCCGTTCTTCGAGGGCCTGCCGGGCCGTCCCGACGAGGGCATGGTGCCCCTGACCGAGATCTTCCACCTCGCCTGACCGCCACCTCGCCCGACCTCCGGCCTTCCCGGCCCCCACGAGAGGAACCGCCGTGCCCCCCGCCCCGCGCTCCCCGCTGCGCGCCCTGACCGGACTCGCCTCCGGCGCCCTGGCGCTGACCCTGGCCGCGACCCTCACCGGCCCGGCGCCCGCCGCCTCCGACACGGCCGCCGCGGCGGCCGACACGCCCTCGGCCACGCCGCTGGGCAGCTGGACCCTGGACGAGAACGCCCTGTACTTCGTCTCCTACGACGGCCTGGTCAACAACGGCTCCTACCAGCAGTCCGGCATCCTCACCCACGGCCGCCACCAGTACGCCGCCTGGTACACCGAGGACCGCCACGCCCTCCTCGCGCGCCGCTCCCTCGACGGCGGCACCTGGCGGACCGTCCGCCTGCCCCACCGGCTGAGCGCCGACGACTCGCACAACTCCATCTCGCTGGGCGTCTCCGCCGCGGACGGGCGCCTGCACGTGGGCATGGACACCCACAACAACCCGATCCACTACACGCGGTCCGAGCCCGGGCTGGTCACGGGCGGGGCGGACTGGAGCGCCGACTCCTTCGAGCCGATCCAGCGCGACCTGGCGGGCCTGGACACCGGCTCGATGACCTACCCCCGCTTCGTCCCCACGCCCGACGGCGGCCTCCAGTTCGCCTACCGCACCGGCGGCTCGGGCGACGGAACCCAGGAACTCGCCGAGTACGCCGACGGGGAGTGGACCCACCTGGGCGCCTGGTCCTCGCCGGACGGCTCCTACGCGGCCAACGGGGCGGTCAGCGACAGCCGCAACATGTACCTGCACGGGATCGGCTACGGCGACGACGGCCGGTTGCACGCCTCGTTCACCTGGCGCGAGACCGCGGCGGGCGGGGACATCCTCTGCCACCCGGGCGGGTTGTCCAACCACGACACCGGCTACGTCTACAGCGACGACGCCGGGCGCACCTGGCGCACCGACGACGCCCGCCTCGCCGCGGTCACGGGCACCCGGATGCGGGTCTCCGTGGACACGCCCGGCCACGTCGTGGACCCCCTGCCGCTCGACTACGCGCTCATGAACCAGGAATCGCAGGCGATCGACTCCTCCGGCAACCCGCACGTGGTCATCAGCTACCGGCCGGGCAGGTTCGGGCACTGCTCGACCGACTTCGTCGACGACCGCAGGCGGCAGGGGCGCACCTTCCACCTGCACCGGGACGACGCCGGGACCTGGCACAAGGTGGAGCTGCCCGAGCCGCTGAACGCCTTCGGGCGCTCCCGGCTGGTGCTCACCGAGGACGACACCGCCTACGTGGTCATGCCCTTCGGCCGCATCCTGGCCGCCACCGCCGACACCGGGTGGAGCGAGTGGACGACGGTCCACGACGGCGCGGGCGTCGACGCGTTCGGGGAGGTGCTGGTGGACGAGTCCCGGGTGGCCTCGGAGGGGATCCTGTCCGTCTTCTACCAGGAGGCGGGTGCGGAACCGTCCACGCCGATCCGCGTGGCCGACTTCCGGCTCGGCTGACCGGGGAGGGGCGGCCCGGCGCCCGGCCGGGCCCCTCCCCGGGCGTTCGGGGTCACTCGGCGGGCAGGTCCACGCGGATCTCCCCGCCCAGGGACGCGCCGCCCTCCAGTTCCAGGTCGTCGCCGCTCCAGAACCGACCCGGGTCGTAGTACCCGGGCAGGCGCCCCGAGGGCAGCAGGCCCATGGCCTCGTAGGTCAGGGCGATCACCTCGGCGCAGTAGGCGGTCTCCAGCGCGCGTTCGCGGGAACGGCGGGCGGAGGGGAG
>ANAW01000213.1:0-13565 GCA_000340945.1 Nocardiopsis synnemataformans DSM 44143
GCGGGCGGCCATCTGGGTGGTGGAGGGGAAGGGGGTGCCGTTGAGCCGGGCGACCGTGCGCAGGGCGGCGTCCTCCATCGCGCCGTCCGCCAGGGGGTCGAGCTGGCGCAGCCAGCCGCGCTGGCCGTACTTGCGGCCCCACACCAGGACGGCGTCGCGCAGGTCGTGCAGCTGTACGCCGCGCTGGTGCCTGCCGGTCCACACGTCGGGCAGGGACCGGCCGAGTTCGGCGTGCCACATCAGCGGCGGCAGGTCCTCGACCACGATGGACATGCCGACGTGGTTGACCGGGCTGTTGGTGGTGATCTGGATGGCGCGGTCGGCCGCGCTCGTGCCGCGGAAGACCCAGACGTCACCGGTCCGGGTGAGCTCCAGCGCCTCGTTCAGGGACATGCTCGTGTCTGCCACAACCACTAGCCTAGGGAACATGCGTTGGTGGAAGGCCCTTGGAGTGGCCGCTTTCGTGGGCGTCGCGGCGACCGGTGCGGTGATCGCGCGGTCCGAGCGTCAGCGCCGTGCCTACACCCCCGACCAGGTCAGGGAGCGGTTGCGCGAGCGCGCCGCCCAGGCCGAGGTCGCCGGGACGGACGGGGCGGCTGGGGCGGTGACCGAACCGGGGGAGGACCTCGGAGTGCCCGCGTGGCGCCGCCGGGTGTCCGGACTGGCCGCGGGGGTGCGGCGTTCCGCGGCGGCGGCCCTGGGACTGGTGAGGGGCCGCGTCGACCGCTCGGTCTGAGGCGGCCCGGCGGGGGAGCGGGGCGGGCCCGCCCCGGCCCTTCCCGTGAGCCGGTCGTCCGGGACGGTCCCCTCGGTGAACGCCGCTTCCCGCTCCGGTGGTGGAGGCTCGGGAACGGCCCGCCTCCCGTGGTGGTCTGGACAGGCGTGTGGCCGGTGTGTTGCGTGTGGCGTCAGAGCACGGCGGCCGGTCGGTCCGGGTCGGCCAGGCGTGAGACGCCGGGAACGGCCAGCGGCAGGAGCGTGGTCACCAGCCCGGCCACGGCGGCGCCGACCAGCACGGGGCGCGGGCCCACGGTTTCGGCCAGGGCCCCGGCCAGCGCGTACCCGACCGGTTCCAGCGCGAAGCTGCCCACCTCGTCGACGCTGATCACCACGCTGAGCAGGTCCTGGGGGATCGCCCGTTGCAGGGCGGTGTACCAGTACACGCCCAGGAGCATGAAGCCCGTGCCGGTGGCGGCGTAGCCGGTCAGCAGCAGCCAGGCGGGCACGGTCGCGGCCAGGCCCAGCAGGACCAGCGGATAGACGAGCACTCCCGCCAGGGAGACCAGCCCGGGGCGCGCCGGGTCCCAGCGGGCGGCGGCGATCCCGCCCAGGAGCTGGCCCGCCGACATGCACGACAGCGCCAGCCCGTAGACGGGTTCGGCGTAGGAGTCGGCGACCACGATCGGCAGCAGGGTGAACCCGGGGGCGAGGGTCGCCGGCGCCTGCACGGTGGCGACCGCGATGATCGCCACCACCCAGGGCCGCCGCACCACCTCGCGCAGCCCCGCCCGGAAGTTCGCGCCCATCGTGGCCCCGGAGCGCTCGGCGGAGGGCGCGGCCTCGCGCACCAGCAGCATCACGGCGCCGCCCACCGCGAAGGCGGCGGCGACCAGCACGAACACCGCCCGCGCCTCCAGGGCGGCGAGCAGCACCCCGGCCGCGGCGGGGCCGGTGACGCCCATGCCGCGTCCCACGACGTTGCGCAGGGCGTTGGCCTCCCGCAGCCGGTCGCCGGGGACCAGCAGCGGCATGATCGATCCGGCGGCGGGCTCGCTCACCGAACCGGCCACGCCGCTGGCCGCCGCCAGGCACACGAACCAGGCAGCGGAGTCGGGCCCCAGGGCGAAGCCGAGCATGACCGCGCACTGGGCCAGGTCGCCCGCGGCCAGCGCGGTGGACTTGCGGACCCGGCTCACCAGGGCGCCCGCCAGCAGGGTGCACAGGGATCCCGCCACACCGCGTGCGCCCAGGACCAGGCCCAGGAGCAGCGGGCCGTGCCCGGCCAGCACCAGGCCGACCATGGCCACGGGCAGCATCGCCGAGCCGAGTTCGCTGGAGCCCCTGCCCGCGAGGAGGAGGCGGAACCCCCGGTGGCGCAGGGTCGGGGGCAGCGCACGCGCGCGCATGGTGGCCTCCTCGGGGAAAGCCCCCAGTGTGCCGGTGGCCCCCGTGGCCCGGCGAGTGGTTTTCCGGCTCTCGGGGGACAGGGGTGCTGTCTCCTGCGGCTTCCCCGCAGGGGAGGGGCCGAGGTGTTCCCGCGTGTTCCGCGGGTAGGGGGCCGTGTTCCAGGGCGGGATGCGCGTGCCCGGGACGAGGGGCGTTGTTACCCACTGGTACTACCGACTGGTAGCTTTGCTCTGTTGTGGTGGCCGTACGGCCGCACCCGGACACGGACAGCGAGGAAACAGGCAGTGCACGAGGGCGTCCTCATCCGGCCCCGACCCGTCCCCCGGGCCAGCTTCCGGATCTTCCTGCTGCACCACGCGGGCGGGTCCTCCCTGGGCTACCGGCCCTGGCTGCGCCACTTCCCGGCCGACTGGGAGGTGTGCCTGGTGGAGGCGCCCGGACGCGACCGGACGGCGGACGAGGAGCCCTTCCGCGACGCCGGGGAGCTCGCCCGCCACCTGCGCGCGCACCTGGCCCCCGAGCTGGACCGTCCCTTCGGGTTCTTCGGCCACAGCATGGGCGCGCTCCTGGCCTACGAGCTGACCGCCCGGCTGGCCGCCGACGGCCCCGCCGACCCCGCCTGGCTCGGGGTGTCGGCGTGGAGCCCGGCCCCGGGGCCCGAGCGCGACGAGCCCCGGCACCTGCTGCCCTCCGAGCAACTGCGCCGCAGCATCGCCCGCATGGGCGGGACCGCCGCCGGATCCCTGTCCGATTCCGAGCAGTGGAAGCTCGTGGAGCCGCTGATCCGCGCCGACCTCGAACTCGTCGACACCTGGCGCCCGGATCCGGACGCCCCGCCGCTGCGGACGCCGCTGTCGGTCTTCGGCGGCCAAGGCGACCCCGGCGTCACGCCCGAGCGCCTCGCCGCCTGGGACGGCCGCGCCGCGGGGCCGGTGGAGCGCCACATCCTGCCCGGCGAGCACTTCTACTTCGTCGGCCGGATCGGCGACGTGGTCACCCGCATCGTCAAGGACGTCCAGGCCGCCCTGCCCCAGGAGGTCTAGGCGCGTCCCGTGGCGCTGGATCGGCTCAGTTGCCGAGGCCGGGGCCCCGAATTCGGGGCCCCGGGGCGGCGCGAAATCCGTCACGCCGCCCCGGCCCGTGGCGTCAGATGCCGACCGCGATGACGTAGCCGGGCCCGTCCGCCGCCAGCTCCACCCGCTCCGAGCCCTCCAGGCCCGCCCGCGCCCCGCCGCCCAGGGCGAGCACCTCCAGGCCCGGGACGTCCAGGTCGGCCAGGGCCGCGGACAGCGCCCCGTGCGGGCCGTCGGCCAGGTGCACCAGCACCACCTGGCCGTCGAGCGAGCGCAGGAAGGTCATGTGGTGCGGACCCGCGTCCAGCCAGCGCAGGCCGCCGGTCTGGAGCGCGGGCAGCTCCCGGCGCAGGGCCAGCAGCCGGGTGTGGGCCTCCAGCGTTCCCAGGTCCCACGCCTCGGGCCGGTGCCAGGGCATCGGCCTGCGGGCGTTCTCCCCGTCCACGCCCTCCATGCCGATCTCGTCGCCCGCGAACACGAACGGCACGCCGGGCAGCGTCACCTGCGCCGCCACCCCGACCTCGTGCCGGGCGGCGTCGCCGCCCACCACGGTCCGAAAGCGCGTCGAGTCGTGCGTGCTCAGCGCGTTCACGCTGTGTGTCAGCACCCGCCACGGCAACCCGGCGTTGGTCGCGCGCATCGCCCGCACCGCCTGTTCGGCGCCGCCGCGCGGCAGCGGCGAGTCCGTGCGCAGGTAGCGCACCCGCTCGGGCGCGGTGTTCAGCCACGTCCACACCGGCCGGGTGAACCCGGCGTAGTTCATCACCCCGTGCCACCCGTCGTGGTGCGTGTCGGGGCCCGCGTCGTGGAAGTGCTCGGCCAGCAGCCACGAACCGTCGCCGCCCCGCTGGTCGTCCACCTGGCGCATCCGTGCCGCGATCTCGCCGGAGACCTCGCGGTTGAGGTCCTGCGCGCCGTTGCGCCCGGTCATGTTGGCCACGTCGACGCGCCAGCCGTCCAGCGCGTCCGGTCCGGTCAGCCAGCCCGCGAGCACCGAGTCGTCGGCGCCGTAGACCCTGCGCCGCAGCTCGGCCGAGGAGTAGTCCAGCTTCGGCAGGCTGGGCACCCCCAGCCAGCCCACGTAGCCGTCCGGGTGGTCGGTGAAGTGGTAGAACCCCGCCTCGGCGGAGTCCGCGTCGGCCCGCGCCACCAGGAACCACTCGTGGGTGTCCCCGGTGTGGTTGGTGGTCAGGTCGCCCATCACCCGCATGCCGCGTTCGTGCGCGGCCCGCGCCAGCTCACGCAGGGCCCGGTCGCCGCCGAGCAGCGGGTCCACCTCGGAGAAGGTGGCCGCGTCGTAGCGGTGCGTGGAGCGCGCGGGGAAGACGGGGGTCAGGTAGACCACCTCCACGCCCAGCGCGGCCAGGTGGTCCAGGCGGCGGCGCACCCCGTCGAGCGTGCCGCCGAAGTACTCGCGGGTCGCGGTCAGCCCGAAGGCGGAGGGCTCGTCGTCCCAGGATCGCGGCAGCGCCCAGTCGGGGTGCTCGGCCGGGGGCTCGACGGAGTCGTCGTCGCGGGCGAAGCGGTCCGGGAAGATCTGGTAGACGCTCGTGCCCGTGACCCACGCGGGCGGCGGGGGTCCGTCGATCAGCCGGAAGTCCGCCGCGTCGGTCACCTCGTGCTCGTGGACGCCCTCCTGGTTGAGCCACGTGTACTCGGCGCCGCGCACGATCGCGAACCGGTAGTTGGTCACCACCGGGCGCACCGGCACGGTCGCCTCGAACCAGACGGCGCCGCCCGACGCGTGCGTCCTCTCGGCCCGCAGGGTGACGCCCTCGCCGTCCTCCACCACGCGGGCGTACACCGCGTCCGCGCCCCCGGGCACGCGCACGCGCAGCCTCGCCCGCCCCTCCCCGACGCTGACGTGGTCGGGGGATCCGTCGTGGTGGGGGTCGCGGACGAACTTCATGGGGCGGCTCCTGGGCTGCGGGGTGCTGACACGTGAGCGGACCCCGCCGCGTGGGCGGCGGGGTCCGGTCCAGACTGGTCAGTATCGCAACGGGAGTCGGGCGTCGCGAATCCTTTTGTACCAGCCTGGGTCTTGTGTTGCGCTTTGTTCCTTCGCGGTGTCCCGCCTGTTGGGTCCGAGGGGCCGGGGGCGGCCGGAGGCGGCTCCGCTGGCGCCGAGGGGCGGGCCGGCGGGTTCCCCTTCGGGGCCGAACGCCTGGGAGCGCTCCCAGGCGTGCTGGACACCCTAATCGCCGTGATACGCCGTGTAAAGGGGTCGTGACGGACGGGTCCGCGGCCCGTCCGCGTGGGTCCCGTGCCGACGCACGCGGACAGGGCGTCGGCCGCGGGCACGCCCGTCCGCTCTCCTTGTCTTCGGTCGAAGACACCGGGATCGCCGTCAGCGGAGGCGGAGCAGACCGGCCGGGGTGGGGCCGAAGCCGCAGGCCCGGCGGTAGAACCCCTCCAGGTGGGGCTCGTAGTCGACATGGACCCACTCGGTGCCCAGTTCCCGGAGGTCCCGCACCAGGGCCGCCACGACACGGCTGCCCACGCCCTGGCGCCGCGCCGCCGGGGACACCGCGGTGTCGAGGAGGAACGCGTGAGCGCCCCCGTCCCAGACCGCGTGCACGAATCCCACCAGACGCCCCTCGCGGAACTCCCCTGCCCACGAGCGGCTGTGCCTTCGGAGCCTGGCGCCCCAGGGAACCAGCGTGTAACCGCCGCCGAAGGCGTCGGAGTGCAGGCGCGACACCTCCTCGTCATCGACGGGAAAGCGGGTGCGCAGGTCGTGGGGCATGGTCTTCGACCCTTCGAGGCGGACTTCGCGGGTGCCAGTATGGCGGACGGGGCGCGATGTCGAGTCTGTTGACCTTCCCCCCTGTCGTGGTGGTTTGTCGCGGGTTACGGTGGTGATATGAGCCTTGAGTTGCCAACCGACCGACTCCTCATCCGGGAGTGGCAGCTGGACGACGCGGAGGAGGCCCTGCGCATCTACGGGGCCGACGAGGTCGCGCACTGGCTGACGCCGGAGTGGCATCCGGTGCACGACACCGACGCGATGCGTCTGGTGCTGCACGCCTGGGTCGAGGCGGGGCCCAACCTGATTCCGCCCGCGGGACGCTGGGCCATCGTCCGCGAGGAGGACGGACAGCTCGTGGGAGGGCTCTCGCTGAAGCTCCTCCCGCCCTTCGAGGAGGACTTCGAACTCTCCTGGGTGCTGCGCCCGGACGTGTGGGGCCAGGGGTACGCCACCGAGGCCAGCCAGGCCATCATCGCGTGGGCGTTCAAACAGGGCATCGAGGAGGTCTTCGCGGTCGCGCGCCCCAACAACAAGCGGGCGATGGCCGTGGCGCGCAGGCTGGGCATGGAGTGGGTCGGCGAGACCGAGAAGTACTACGACATGCGCCTCCAGGTCTTCCGCATGCGCCCGAGCTGAGCTGGCGGGACGGCCCGCCGCCCGCTCCCGCGGGGCGGCGGACGCCGCCCGCCCCGGACACCTGCGGCCCCGCCCGGAAATCCGGCGGGGCCGCACGCGTCCATCGGCTCAGCCGTCCAGGAACTTGGCGACGCGCTCGGTCTCGGACTCCGACAGCCTCACCGGAGCGGCGGCCATGTTCTCCTCCAGGTGCGCCACCCGCGACGTGCCCGGGATCGGCAGCATCACCGGCGAGTGGTGCAGCAGCCACGCCAGCGCCAGCTGCGCCGGGGTGACCCCGTGCTCGGCGGCCAGCGGGGCCAGCGGCGAGTCCGGTCCCACCAGCTCACCGCGCCCCAGCGGCGCCCAGGGCAGGAACGCGGTCCCGTCCTTCTCGCACTGTTCCAGCACGTCCTCGCACTTGCGCGCGACCGGCCCGTACCAGTTCTGCACGGACGCCACCGGAGTGATCGCGCGGGCCGCCGAGAGCTGTTCCACGGTCACCCCGGTCAGCCCGATGTGGCGGACCTTGCCCTGTTCGCGCAGCTCCACCAGGGCGCCGAGCTGGTCGGCCAGCGGCACCTGGGGGTCGATCCGGTGCAGCTGGAGCAGGTCGATCCGCTCCACACCGAGGTTGCGCAGGCTCAGCTCCGCCTGCTGCCTGAGGTACTCGGGACGGCCCAGGGGGTGCCACTGCCCCGGTCCGGTGAGCGCGAAGCCGACCTTGGTGATGATCACCAGGTCCTCGGGATAGGGGTGCAGCGCCTCGCGGATCAGCCGCTCGCAGATCTGAGGGCCGTAGCAGTCGGCGGTGTCGATGAGGTTCACGCCCAGCTCGACCGCGCGCCGCAGCACGGCCAGCGCCTCGTCGCGGTCGCGGGGCGGGCCCCACGCCCCCTGGCCGACGAGCTGCATCGAGCCGTAGCCCAGGCGGCGCACCGGCAGGTCGCCGCCGATCACGAGGGTCCCCGACTCCCGGGCGATGTGTGGTGTGGCGTGTACGTCGGTCACGAAGGTTCCTCCCGGACGGCGCTGGGCCGAGCGTGCGGAGCCGGGGCGGGAACCGGGCGAAGACGCGCGAGACCGGGCCTCCGGCGGTGTCCCGGGAAGAATCTCAGCAGGTGGGAGCGGTCGCAAGGAACCACGGGGCGCGTCGGAGCCGAACCCGGACTC
Source organism: Nocardiopsis synnemataformans DSM 44143 (assembly GCA_000340945.1). Classification (GTDB taxonomy): domain Bacteria; phylum Actinomycetota; class Actinomycetes; order Streptosporangiales; family Streptosporangiaceae; genus Nocardiopsis; species Nocardiopsis synnemataformans. Next base: position 7,738 of record ANAW01000213.1, read on the forward strand.
CGCGCGGTTCCCGTGGGGGAGGAAGTCCGCCGACGGTGCTTTTGCCCGGTGCCCCGTGCCCGCCGCCGCGCACCCCGTGTGCGCGGCGGCGGGCGGCACCGCCGCGGACCCCGGCGGACACGGCGCCCGTGACGCGGTCCCGGCGGGGCCCGGATCCCGGATCAGGTGCCGAGGTACTGGCTGATGCGCTCGGTCTCGGACTCCGACAGGCGCACCGCGGCGGCGGCCGTGTTCTCCTCCAGGTGCGCCACCCGCGACGTCCCCGGGATGGGCAGCATCACCGGCGAGCGGTGCAGCAGCCAGGCCAGGGACAGCTGTACCGGGGTGATCCCGTGCTCGGCGGCCATCGCGGTCAGCGGGGAACCCGGCCGCGCCAGTTCACCGCGTCCGACCGGCGCCCAGGGCAGGAAGGCCGTCCCGTCCTTCTCGCACTGTTCCAGCACGTCCTCGGACTGGCGGAACGACGGCGCGTACTGGTTCTGCACCGACGCCACCGGAGTGATCGCGCGGGCGGCGGACAGCTCGTCCACCGACACCTCGCTCAGTCCGATGTGGCGGATCTTGCCCTGTTCGCGCAGTTCCACCAGGGCGCCGAGCTGGTCGGCCAGCGGCACCTCGGGGTCGATCCGGTGCAGCTGGAGCAGGTCGATCCGCTCCAGCCCCAGGTTGCGCAGGCTCAGCTCCACCTGCTGCTTGAGGTACTCGGGGCGGCCCAGCCTGTGCCACTGCGCCGGTCCGGTGCGCGCGAAGCCCGCCTTGGTGCCGATGACCAGGTCGTCGGGGTAGGGGTAGAGCGCCTCGCGGATCAGCTGCTCGCTGATCTGGGGGCCGTAGGAGTCCGCGGTGTCGATGAAGTTCACACCCAGCTCGACCGCGCGCCGCAGCACCGACAGCGCCTCGTCACGGTCGCTGGGCGGTCCCCACACCCCCTCGCCGACGATGCGCATCGCCCCGAAGCCCAGGCGGTGCACCGGCAGGTCGCCGCCGACGGCGAAGGTCCCCGACTCCCGGGCGATGTGTGGTGTGGCGTGTAGGTCGGTCACGGTGTCCCTTCCGGACGGCGCTGGGGCCGTGTGCTCAGAACTTCCAGGGGGGAGTGCCGCCGCACGGTTCCCGCGTGCGCGGATTCGCGTCCCCGGCGTTGTTGCGGGCAGGATCTCAGGAGGCGGCGCGCGCCCGCAAGGCGCCACGGGCGCGCGGGGGAGGGGAGGACCGGGTGGCGGGGGATCTGGAGCGGTTGCTGGCGGGAACGCGGGTCCGGCTGCGTCCGGGCGGTTACGTCTTCACCACCGTGCCGGACGGCGCGTCCCTGCCCGAGGGGGTGCGTCCGGTGGTCACGGTGGCCGAGGACGAGGCCCTGACCGTGGTGTGCCCGAGCGGGGAGGCCGACGCGGCCGGGCTTCCCTACGAGAACGCGGTCGCCTGGATCACGCTGGAGGTCCCCGCCGGGGCGGAGGCGGTGGCGCTGGTGGCGGCGGTGGCCGCCGCGCTGACCGGGGCCGGTCTGCCGTGCGACGTGGTGTCGGGCTTCCACCACGACCACGTGTTCGTCCCCGAGGAGGCGGGGGAGCGGGCGGTGGCGGTGCTGCGGGCCCTCCTCGGCGCCGAAGGGGGCTGAGCCGCCCCTCGAACGCCACCGCGCTGGCCCGCCCCCGCCTGCCCGCCTGTCCGATCACCCCCGCCCGGGGCCGACCGAGGCCAAGTCGTCCTGGAGCAGCCCGAAGGCCCGGGTCAGGATCACCCTGCGCCCACCGCACGCGCAGCGCTGGTAGGCGACGACGCCCTCGCTGGTGGTGTGGTCCGACTCGGTGGTCCAGTGGTGTTCGTGCCGTGTGTGCATCGGGCCAGTCTGGTGTAATGGCATTATGCATCTCAACCCTTACGGCCAGGATCCGGTGACCCTGGCCGTGGACCTGGCCAACCGGCCGCTGGCCGGTGTGGCCGACCTGGAGCGCCGCTGCGCCGAGGCGGACTTCCTCCTCGAACGCCCCGTCGGCGAGGACGACGTAGCCGCCGTCGGTGAGTTCCTGAAGCGCTGGACGCGGGTGGTCGACGCCGCCGACGCGCCCGCCCGCGCGGACCGGCTCAACCCGCTGCTCATCGAGTTCTCCGCCGCCCCGCGCCTGACCGACCACGCGGGCACCGGATGGCACCTGCACTACCGGCCCGACCTGCTGCCCGCCCACCGGCAGGTGGCCGCGCTGGTCGCGGTCGGCACCGCCCTGCACCTGACCGGCCGGGGCATGGACCGGCTCGGCCGGTGCGCGGCGCACGGCTGCGACCGCGTCTACGCCGACTTCTCGCGCGGCGGACGCCAGCGCTACTGTTCGCCCGCCTGCGGCAACCGCGACGCCGTCCGGCGCCACCGCGCCCGCGCGGCCCGGCCCTGACGCGCGGTCCGGCCGACCAGCCGCCCCGGCCGACCAGCAGCCCTGGGCGGACAGCAGCCCCGGGCGGGCACGCCCGTTCCGGGGCGCGGGCGGCGGACCGGCCCGCCGCGACCGGAGGACCGGCGGGGGGCGGGANGTCAGGAACCCGCGTCGCGGCGCGCCACCGAGGCCAGGTCGGCCTCGATGCGCGCGGTGGTCTCCAGCAGCGCGGGCAGCAGGTCGCGGCGCACGTCCCCGATCGAGGACCGGTTGGCGTGCGCGGACACGTTCGCGGCCGCGATCACCCGGCCCGACCCGTCGCGGACGGGCGCGGCCAGCGAGCGCAGGCCCTCCTCCAGCTCCTGGTCGACGATGGCGTACCCCTGCTCACGCACCCGCTCCAGCTCGGCGCGCAGCTCGGCCGGGTCGGTGATGGTGAACCGGGTCAGCGGGGCGAGCTCCACCCGCTCCAGGTAGGCGTCCAGGTCGCGGGCGTCGTGCCCGGCCAGCAGGACCCGGCCCATCGAGGTGGCCGAGGCCGGGAAGCGCGTGCCCACCCGGATGGCCACCGCCATGATCCGCGAGGTCGCCACACGCGCCACGTAGAGCACGTCGTCGCCCTCCAGCACCGACACCGAGGCGGACTCGTGCACCCGGGCGGACAGGTCCTCCAGGTGGGGCTGGGCCACGTCGGGCAGCCCGGCGGAGGCCACGTAGGCGTAACCCAGCTCCAGCACGCGCGGCGTGAGCGAGAACAGCCTGCCGTCGGTGCGCACGTAGCCCAGGTCCACCAGCGTGAGCAGGAAGCGGCGGGCGGCGGCGCGGGTCAGGTCGGTCTCGCGCGCGACCTCGCTGAGCGTCATGGAGCGCCGCTCGGCGGAGAAGGCGCGGATGACCGTCAGGCCGCGCTCCAGGGACTGCACGAAGTGGGCGCCGCGGGCCTCTTCTTCTTCGGTCGGCATCTGCTCTTCCCGGTTCGGTTGCGGGGGCGGCCGGCCGCAGCCCCCGGAAAGGTTCTCACACCGGTCGGACGGAGCGGCAGAGCCCGTTCGCGGTGCGCCGCCGGGCCTCCGCCGCCCGGATGTCGGCAACGGCCTCCTGCGCTCAGAGTGTTCGTGTTACAACAGAAAGCGATCGGGGGCGTCCCTGATCCGGGCGCGAAGCCCTGTGACGACCGAGGGGGACGACGGTGGACGTGATCGGAGCGGGCTTCCCGCGCACCGGGACGACGTCGGTGAAGGCGGCGCTGGAACGGCTCGGCCTCGGCCCCTGCCACCACATGTCCGAGGTGATGTCGTCGGCCGACCTCGCGGCCCGCTGGGCCGGGATCGCGGGCACTCCCGCGGGTGAGGTGGACTGGGCCCGCCTGCTGGAGGGCTGGCGCTCGGGCGTGGACTGGCCGCTGTCGTTCTTCTGGCGCGAACTCACCGACGCCTTCCCCGAAGCGAAGGTCCTGCTCACCGTCCGCGACCCGCACCGGTGGTACGCGAGCATGCGCGCGACCATCTTCGAGATCGTGCGGCAGGCCGGACAGGACCCCTCGGGGGTGCGGATCCCGCCGGAGATGGACATGATCCACCGCCTGATGGAGCACATGTGGCTCACGCACTTCGGCGTGCTGCCCGGCGAGATCGCCGACGAGGCGACCGCGGTGGCGGCCTTCGAACGGCACGCGGCCCGCGTGGTCGCGGAGGTCCCGGCCGACCGGCTGCTGGTGTACCGGGCCGGGGAGGGGTGGGAGCGCCTGTGCGCGTTCCTGGGGGCCGAGGTCCCGGACGAGCCGTTCCCCCGCCTCAACGACACCGAGGAGATGCGCGCGAAGCACGAGATGGGACGGCGCGACGAGCCCGTCACCTGACCGGCTGCCCCTCTGTCTGACCGGATTCCCCACCGGCTGAACCCGGCTTCGTCGCCCCCGCCGCAGAACGCCGTCTCCAGCCGCTTCCTGCTCGCCCTTCCTCCGATGCGAGGGCCGGCCCCCTCGGGAGGGTTCTCCCTGCCGCGCGGGCAGAGCGGTCCCTCACGTGTGCCTTGACCACGTCCGGGAACGGCGCTACCGTCATAGCCAAGATGTTCGCTCTGAGAACATGCATTCGCTATCCGAACGGGAGTGCTCCATGATCGTGCCCCTGGACGAGGCGGTACGCGAGCTCGTCCACGACGGCGACACCGTCGCCCTGGAGGGGTTCACCCATCTCATCCCCGTGGCGGCGGGGCACGAGATCATCCGCCAGGGCCTGCGCGACCTCACGCTGGTGCGCATGACCCCCGACATCGTCTACGACCAGCTCATCGGCGCCGGGTGCGCCAGCAAGCTCGTCTTCTCCTGGGGCGGCAACCCCGGGGTCGGTTCGCTGCACCGCTTCCGCGACGCCGTCACCTCCTCCTGGCCCGCGCCACTGGAGATCGAGGAGCACAGCCACGCCGGGATGGCCAACCGCTACGTCGCGGGCGCCTCCGGCCTGCCCTTCGCCATCCTGCGGGGCTACTCCGGCACCGATCTGGTCGCCAACAACCCCAACATCAAGGCCGTCACCTGCCCCTTCAGCGGGCAGGAGCTGGCCGCCGTGCCCGCCCTGAACCCCGACGTCACCGTCGTCCACGCCCAGCGCGCCGACCGCGACGGCAACGTGCAGCTGTGGGGCATCACCGGCATCCAGAAGGAGGCCGTCCTGGCCGCCGACCGCGCCCTGGCCACCGTCGAGGAGGTCGTGGACGCACTCGACCCCGTCCCCGGCCAGGTCGTCCTGCCCGCGCGCGTGCTCGACCGGGTCAGCGTCGTCCCCGGCGGCGCCGCGCCCTCCTACGCGCACGGCTACTACGAGCGCGACAACGAGGCCTACCGCGCCTGGGACGCCGTCGGACGCGACCGCGAGGCCTTCACCGCGTGGCTGGAGGAGCTGACCTCGGCTCCCGCCGCACCCGAGCCCGCAGGGAGGGGCCTGTGACCACCGCGACCTGGACCTCCGACGAGATCATGACCGTCACCGCGGCGCGCTCGCTGCGCGACGGGATGTCCTGCTTCGTCGGCATCGGCCTGCCCAGCACCGCCGCGAACGTGGCCCGCCGCACCCACGCGCCGGGCCTGTGGATGGTCTACGAGTCCGGCACCCTGGGCACCATCCCCGGCCACCTGCCGCTGTCCATCGGCGACGGGATCCTCGCCGACACCGCCGACACCGTGGTCTCGGTCCCCGAGGTCTTCAACTACTGGCTCCAGGCCGGGCGGATCGACGTCGGCTTCCTCGGTGCCGCCCAGATCGACCGGTACGCCAACATCAACACCACCGTCATCGGCGACTACGCCGACCCCGAGGTGCGCCTGCCCGGAGCGGGCGGGGCCCCCGAGATCGCCGCCTCCTGCCGCGAGGTCATCGTCATCATGCGGCACAGCCGCCGCGCCTTCGTCGACAGGGTCGACTTCGTCACCTCGGTCGGCCACGGCTCCGGCCCCCGCGG
>ANAW01000214.1:0-29475 GCA_000340945.1 Nocardiopsis synnemataformans DSM 44143
CGGTGCGGGTGATCACCGACCTCGGAGTGCTCGAACCCGACCCCGCCACCCGCGAACTCGTCCTGACCGGCGTGCACCCGGGCGTGGAGGCGGACGCGGTCCGCGAGGCCACCGGCTGGGACCTCACCGTGGCCGACGACCTCGCCGTCACCCCCGAGCCCACGGGGGAGGAGCTGACGGTGGTGCGCTCCCTGACCGGGGCCGCCTGAGAGACGGTCGTGCCCCGCACCCGACCGACGACGTCGGGCTCCAGTCCGTCCGCGGCCGGGCCTCCCCCCGGCCGCACCACACCAGGAGGAGGTCCACGGTGACCGACGTCCACGTCCTCGACGCCGTCCGCACGCCCTTCGGCCGCTACGGCGGCGCCCTGTCGGGGGTGCGCCCCGACGACCTGGCCGCCCGCGTCGTGGGCGCCCTCGTCGAGCGCGCGCCCGGCCTGGACCCCGCCGCCGTCGACGAGGTCGTCCTCGGCAACGCCAACGGCGCGGGCGAGGAGAACCGCAACGTCGCCCGTATGGCCTCCCTGCTGGCCGGACTGCCCACCTCGGTGCCCGGCGTCACCGTCAACCGCCTGTGCGGCTCGGGCCTGGAGGCCGCGATCCAGGCCAGCCGCGCCATCCAGGTCGGCGACGCCTCCCTGGCCGTGGCCGGGGGAGCGGAGTCCATGAGCCGCGCCCCCTGGGTGATGCCCAAACCGGCCAAGGGGTTCCCCGCCGCCGACGCCGCCCTGCACTCCACCACCCTGGGCTGGCGCATGGTCAACCCCCGCATGCCCGGACGGTGGACGGTCTCCCTCGGCGAGGCCACCGAGGGGCTGGCCGAGCAGCACGGCGTCTCCCGCGCCGACCAGGACGCCTTCGCCCTGGCCAGCCACACCAGGGCCGCCCGGGCCTGGGCCGAGGGGGTCTTCGACGACGAGATCGTCCAGGTCCCCGGCGCCCACCTGGACCGCGACGAGTCCATCCGCGAGACCTCCGCCGACAAGCTCGCCGGACTCAAGCCCGCCTTCCGCGCCGAGGGCACCATCACCGCGGGCAACGCCTCGCCGCTCAACGACGGCGCCGCGGCCCTGCTGCTGGGCACCCGGGCCGCCGCCGAGGCCGCCGGACTGGAGCCCATGGCCCGCATCGCCGGACGCGGCACCGCCGGGGTGGACCCCGACGTGTTCGGCATCGGCCCCGTCCGTGCCGCCGAGATCGCCCTCGAACGCGCCGGGATCGGCTGGGGCGACCTGTCCGTCGTCGAGCTCAACGAGGCCTTCGCCGCCCAGTCCCTGGCCTGTGTCCGAAGCTGGAAGGGGCTGGACCCCGACATCGTCAACCCCAACGGAGGCGCCATCGCCATCGGCCACCCGCTGGGCGCCTCCGGCGCCCGCGTCCTCGGCTCGCTCGCCCACGAACTGCGGCGGCGCGGCGGAGGATGGGGGCTGGCGGCGCTGTGCATCGGCGTCGGCCAGGGCCTGGCCGTCGTCCTCCAGGCCTGACAGGCAGGCCCGACAGGCTCCCACCCCCCCGCGGCAACCGGAAGTCGGCGCCGCACGAGACGGAGGAACACCGCCATGTCCACCCCACCCGACGCGACCACGGCGTCCGGGCTGTACGTGCCCGGCTACGTCCGCGACCACGACAGCCACCCGCCGCTGGACTATCCCGGGTACGGGAGCACCGCCCTGCGCCACCCCGAGCGCCCGCTCACCCTGCTCCCGCACACGCTCACCGAGATCACCGCGCCCGTCCTGGGCCAGGACCGCATCGGCGCACTCGACCACGACCTCACCCGCCAGCACGACGGGGAACCCCAGGGGCAGCGGATCATCGTGCACGGCCAGGTGCGCGACAGCGACGGCGTTCCCGTGCCGCACACGCTGGTGGAGGTCTGGCAGGCCAACGCGGGCGGGCGCTACCGCCACAGCGGGGACAACTGGCCCGCCCCGCTCGATCCGAACTTCAGCGGTGTCGGGCGCGCGCTGACCGACGCCGAGGGGCGCTACCGGTTCGTCACCGTCCGCCCCGGCGCCTACCCCTGGCGCAACCACCGCAACGCCTGGCGGCCCGCGCACATCCACTTCTCCCTGTTCGGCCGGGCCTTCACCCAGCGGCTCGTCACCCAGATGTACTTCCCCGACGACCCGCTGTTCTTCCAGGACCCCATGTGGAACTCGGTCCCCGACCCGAAGGCGCGCGAGCGCATGCTCGCCGCCTACGACCACGACGCCACCGAACCCGAGTGGGCGCTGGCCTACCGCTGGGACATCGTGCTGCGCGGGCGCGAGCAGACCCCGTTCGAGTCCGAGGAAGAGATCCTGGAGGACGACGAGTGACCAGGTATCCCACCACCCCGTCCCAGACGGTCGGCCCCTACCTGCACATCGGCCTGCCCTGGCCGGACGGCCCCCACGCCGTGGCCGAGGGCACGCCGGGCGCGGTGTGGATCCGCGGCACCGTGTACGACGGGGCGGGCGCCACGGTCCCCGACGCCCTCGTCGAGACCTGGCAGGCCGACCCCGAAGGGCGCTTCGACCACCCCGACGACCCGCGCGGCGCCCGGGCCCGCCCGGGCTTTCGCGCCTTCGGCCGCTGCCCCACCGACGCCGCCGGGAACTACGGGATCCTCACCCTCAAGCCCGGCGCCGTCCCGGGGCCGCACGGGGACCAGGCGCCGCACGTGGACGTGTCGGTGTTCGCGCGCGGCATGCTGCACCGGGTCGTCACCCGCGTGTACTTTCCCGAGGAGGAGGCCGCCAACGCCGCCGACCCGGTGCTCGGGAGCATCGGGGACCCCGAGGCCCGCGCCACCCTCGTCGCCCGCCGAGCGGAGGACGGATACCGCTTCGACGTCCGCCTCCAGGGCGAGGGGGAGACCGTCTTCTTCGACATCTGACCAAGGAGGACCGGCGCGGGGGCGTCCGCCGCGGTGGACGGTTCCGCGGCGGCCGCCCCGCCCCCGGACCGACCGGAGATGCCGCCGGTGTGCTGCGCGGGGCCCTGACCCGCGCTGATTCTGTACCTCTAGCCGATGCCGGCGCTCGAAGCCCGCTGTCAGTACAAGACCACGGCCGAGGGGAGCGGGCCGGCGCACACCCACCGCCCGCCACGACGAGTCCTGGAGGAAACCCGTGACCGGTCTGTTCGACGGCGTCCTCGACCGCGGCCCGCTGGCCGCGCTCACCGACGACACCGCCTGGCTCCAGGCCCTGCTCGACGTGGAGGCCGCCCTCGCACGCGCCCTCGCCGACACCGGCGCCCTGCCCGCGGAGCGCGCCGAGGCCGTCGCCGCCGCCTGCCGCGCCGACCGCTACGACCCTGCGGCGCTGGGCCGGGCCGCCGCCGACGGCGGCAACCCGGTCATCCCCCTGGTGAGGGAACTCACCGCCCGGGTGCGCGAGAGCGACCCCGAGGCGGCCCGCCACGTCCACCGGGGAGCCACCAGCCAGGACGTCATGGACACCGGTGCCATGCTGCTCGCCCGCCGCGCGGGCGCCGCCCTGCTCACCGACCTGCGCGCGCTCGCCGACCACCTGCGCGGACTGGCCCGGGCGCACCGCACCACAGCCATGCCCGGCCGCACCCTGCTCCAACAGGCCCTGCCCACCACCTTCGGCGCGGTCGCCGCGGGCTGGGCCAACGGGCTGGCCGAGGCCGCCGACCAGCTCCAGCACGTGCTGGAGCACCGCCTGGCCGTGCAGTTCGGCGGCGCCGTCGGCACCCTGGCCTCCCTGGGCGAGGACGGGCCCGCCGTCACCGCGGCCCTGGCCGCCCGCCTGGGCCTGGCCGATCCCGTCCTGCCCTGGCACACCGAGCGCGGCCGGATCGCCGAGCTGGCCGGGGCCCTGGGCCGGACCTGCGGGGCTGTCGGCACCGCCGCCCAGGGCATCGTGCTCCTCGCCCAGACCGAGGTGGGCGAGCTGGTCGAGGACGGCGGCCCCGGCGTCGGCGGATCCTCCACCCTGCCGCACAAGCGCAACCCCGTCGCGGCCGTCAGCGCCCTGGCCAGCGCCCGGCAGGCCCCCGGGCTCGTCGCCACCCTGTTCGCCGCCCAGATCCAGGAGCACCAGCGGGCCGCCGGGAGCTGGCACGCCGAGTGGCTGGCCCCCCCCCCCCCCCCNCCGCACCGGCGCCGCCGTGGCCTGGCTGCGCACCAGCACCGACCGGCTGAGGGTGGACCCCGTGCGCATGCGCGCCAACCTCGACGCCACCGGCGGCCTGGCCCTGTCCGAGCGCGTCGCCACCGACCTGGCCCCCGAACTCGGCCGCACGGACGCCCACCGCCTGGTCGCCGACGCCTGCCGGGAGGCCGTCGACTCCGGTCGGGAGCTGGCCGAGGTCCTCACCGAACGCCTCGACGGGGTCCGCGGCGGCGAGCGGATCCGCGCCCTGCTCGACCCGGCCGGGTACCTGGGCTCGGCCCCGGTGTTCACCGACCGGGTCACCGGCGCCGGATCGGGTAGGACCGGCGACGCGGCGGACGCCGGTCCCGGGGACATCACCGATGCCGCGGGAGGCACCGGCCACATGGGGGACACCGGTCCCGCTGGTAACACCGACCACGCAAGGGACACCAGTTCCGTGGGCAACACCGGCCGCACGCGAAACACCGACGGCGACGAAGGAGCACGAGGATCCGATGAGCGTTGACCTGCACCACACCGAGAGCGGACCGGCCGACGCACCGCCCCTGCTGCTCGGCGGCTCCCTGGGCACCACCACGCGGATGTGGGACCCGCAGGTGGAGGCGCTCTCGACCGTGTTCCGGGTGATCCGCTTCGACCACCGCGGACACGGCGACTCACCCGTGCCCGAGGGGCCCTACAGCATGGCCGACCTGGGCGGCGACGTCATCGCGCTGATGGACCGGCTGGGCATCGAACGCGCCCACTACGCGGGGCTGTCCATCGGTGGCATGGTCGGCCAGTGGCTGGCCGTCCACCACCCCGGGCGCATCGACCGCCTGGCCCTGCTGGCCACCTCCCCCCACATGGGCCCGGCCCGGAACTGGCGGGACCGTGCCGCGCTGGTGCGCGCCGAGGGCACCGGGGCCGTGGCGGACTCGGTGGTGGAGCGCTGGTTCACCCCGGCCTTCGTCAAGGAGCGCCCGGCCGAGGTCGCCGTGCTGCGCGACCAGGTCGCGTCCACCGCGCCGGAGGGGTACGCGGGCTGCTGCGAGGCCATCGGGACCCACGACGTGCGCGAGGACCTGCACCGGATCAGCGCGCCCACACTGGTCGTCGCCGGGGCCGACGACCCCTCCACACCGCCCGCCGGGAACGCCGAGCTGATCGCCGAGCGCGTCCCCGGCGCGCGTCTGACGGTGCTGGAGGAGGCCGCCCACCTGCTGTCCTGGCAGCAGAGCGCCAAGGTCAACACCCTGCTCACCCAGCACTTCGCGTCCGCCGACCGCCATGGCGCGGGAACGCGCGTGCGCCGCGCCGTACTGGGCGACGAGCACGTGGACCGGGCCCGGGCGCGCACGACCGGCTTCACCGAACCGTTCCAGGACCTCATCACCCGCTACGCCTGGGGTGAGGTCTGGACCCGCCCGGGACTGGACCGCCGCACCCGCAGCTGCATGGTGCTCACCGCGCTGGTCGCGCACGGGCACTGGAGCGAACTGGCCATGCACGTGCGCGCCGCGCTGCACAACGGGCTGGAGCCCGACGAGATCGGCGAGGTGTTCCTCCAGGCCGCCGTCTACTGCGGGGTGCCCGCCGCGAACCGGGCCTTCGGCATCGCCCAGGAGGTCTTCGCCGAGCAGGACGCGTAGTCGCGAGGGGCGCTGGTCAGGGTCGTGCGCTGACCAGCGCCCTCGGACGCCTGCCCCGGGGGCGCGGTCCTCAGCGCTTGAAGGCCACGCCCGCCAGTTCCCACAGCTTGACCCTGGGGTCGGCGGGGCGGAACACGGGGTCGGTGTCCGGGTGGCGCCAGGTGGCGCAGTCCACCGCGCGGGAGCCCCCGTCGCGCCCGTCGGTCCAGGGGCTGGCCAGCTCCAGGCCCTCGAAGACCACCGAGGCCTCCTCGGGGCTGCGCACCCGGCCCCACGGGGTGCCGAAGGACAGGATCTTGTCGGTCATCCACACCGCGGCGGCCGGATCGTCGGAGACGATGTGGGAGGAGATCAGGCACGATCCCGGCGCGAGGCGGTCCATGAGGGCGCGCACCATGCCGAACGGGTCGCTGTCGTCGGGGATGCAGTGCAGCAGCGAGACCAGCATCACGCACACGGGCAGGTCGGTGTCGATGAGCCTGGTGGTCTCGGGGGAGCTCAGGATCTGGTCGGTCTCGCGGATGTCGGCCAGCAGGAACGAGGTCTGCCCGCTGTCGCTGATCAGCGCCCGGCCGTGCGCGAGCACGATGGGGTCGTGGTCGACGTAGACCACCCGTGCCCGCGGGTTGGCCTGCTGGGCCGCGTGGTGGGTGTTGTTGGCGGTGGGCAGCCCGGCCCCCAGGTCGAGGAACTGCTCCACCCCCTGGGCCGCCACGTACTCCACCGCGCGTGAGAGGTAGGCGCGGTTGTCGTTGGCGAAGGCGACCAGTTCGGGGATGCCGTCCGCGAGTGCCTCACAGGCCTTGCGGTCGGCCTCGAAGTTGTCCTTGCCCCCCAGGAGGTAGTCGTACATGCGTGCGATGCTGGGGGTTTCCATGTCGATGTTGGGGGGGAAGTGATCGGCCATGAAGGATACCCATCCGAAGAAGTGAAGAGGCGAGTTCTCTGGCCGAATGGTAACCGTGTTTCCACGGCCTTGTGGAGTTTTCCACAACAAAGTTCGAAGTGCGTATTCGGCACCTCATACGCTCATGTTCCGGTCCCTGTTCGCGGTTGTCCGAAACCGGGCAGATCATCGGCCACGAGCCCGGGAGCCGCGGCCCTGACGCGCTCGCCGGAGCCCTCCGGAGGGCTCGGCCGGGCGGGAAGCGGCGGTGCGGACCAGAACGCGGCGGCCGAGCCGGGGGCCGCCTCGTCCGGCGGGGGNATACCGCTTCTCCGTCATTTTTCCCGATTGTCGCATCTTCGCCCGAAAATCCTTTTGCCGCCGCCGTGGAAAGCGCTTTGACCTGCGCCGTGAGCGCGCGCCGATCCCGGCCCAGCCACCGGGTCAGCGCGAACGGGTCGCGGTCGGCCTCGGTGCCCAGCTCCGCCACCGCCGCCGCCAGGTGCGCGCACCTGGCGTCCCACCGGTCACAGGAGCAGGTCGCCACCAGCGCGTCCCACCCGCCCGGCACCAGGTCCCACCCCAGCAGCGAGAACACCCGGGCCGCCGCCACCGGCAGCTCACCGGCCAGGATCCGGGCGCGGAACACCGGCTGGGAGGCCAGCGCGGCGCACAGGCGCTCCCACTCGGCCTCCGGCGGCACCGTGCGGATCAGGCTCACCTCGTGCGCACCCGGGCCGCGCACCCGTCCCGTGACCTCGCCCGGACGCACCGACAGCCGCTCCACCCGCGCGCTCCCGGCGGCCCGGCCCGGCTCCCCCAGGGCCTGTGCGAACAGCGGCGACCACACGCTCACTCGGCCACCGCCTCCGGGGACAGCCGCACGACCTCGCGCAGGTCCCGCACCGACAACCCGGTCAGCCACGCCTCACCGGTGGCCACGGCGCTGTCGGCCAGCGCGCTCTTGCGCTCGATCATCTCGTCCACCCGCTCCTCGACCGTGCCCACGCACACCATCTTGCGCACCTGCACGTCCCGCCGCTGGCCGATCCGGAACGCCCGGTCGGTGGCCTGGTTCTCCACCGCAGGGTTCCACCACCGGTCCACGTGCACCACGTGGTTGGCCGCGGTCAGGTTCAGCCCCGTCCCGGCGGCCTTGAGCGAGAGCAGGAACACCGCCGGGCCCTCCATCTCCTGGAAGCGCTGCGTCATCTCCTCCCGCTCCGCCCGCGGGGTGCCCCCGTGCAGCCACAGCACCGGCACCCCCAGACGCGAACGCAGGTAGGGGGCCAGGCGCTCGCCGAACCGCGCGTACTGGGTGAAGCACAGGGCCTTGTCGCCCTCGGCCGCGGCCGAGGCCAGGATCGCCTCCACCCGCTCCAGCTTGCCCGAGCGCCCCGACAGCGCCGAGCCGTCCCCCAGGAACTGCGCCGGGTGGTTGCAGATCTGCTTGAGCCGCGACATCGTCGCCAGCACCAGCCCCTTGCGCTCCTTCTCGGTCGCCTCGGCCAGCCGCTCGCCCATCTCGTCCACCACCGCCTTGTACAGCGAGGCCTGCTCCGGGGTGAGCGTGCACCAGGTGCGCATCTCCAGCTTCTCGGGCAGGTCGGCGATGATCGACCGGTCGGTCTTGAGACGGCGCAGCACGAACGGCCCGGTCATGCGCCGCACCAGTTCGGTGTCGGGCCCCTCCTCGCCCCCGACCGCCCGCTCGAAGGCCGACTCCGTGCCCAGCAGGCCGGGGTTGGCGAACTCCATCACCGACCACAGCTCGCCCAGGTTGTTCTCCACCGGGGTGCCGGTGAGCGCGATCCGCGTGGCCGCGGGCAGCGACCGCACCGCCCGGGCCTGCCGGGTGCCGTGGTTCTTGAGCGCCTGCGCCTCGTCGCACACCACCCGGTGCCAGGGCATGCCCGCCAGCTCCCCGCTGTCGCGGGTGACCACGCCGTAGGTGGTGACGACCAGGTCGCACGAGCCCACCAGACGGGCCAGGGCGTTGCCCGAGGGCCGGTCCGGGCCGTGCTGGACGTGCACCCGCAGCGAGGGCGCGAACCGCTCGGCCTCGCGCCGCCAGTTGCCCACGAGCGAGACCGGGCACACCAGCAGGGTCGGCCCCGGCGCGGGTTCCCGGAGCCGCTCGTCGGTGAGCAGGGCCAGCAGCTGCACGGTCTTGCCCAGGCCCATGTCGTCGGCCAGGACCGCGCCCAGGCCCAGCTCGCCCAGGAAGCGCAGCCACGCCGCGCCCCGGTCCTGGTAGGGGCGCAGCGAGCCCTGGAAGCCGGACGGCGTGCCCATCGGGCGCGGCTCGGCCTTGGCGCCCCCGTCCAGCAGCGCGCCCAGCGGGCCGGAGGCGACCGCGTCGGTGACCGGCAGGGGAGCGGTGCCCTCCACGCCGATGGCCGTGCGCAGCGCCTCGTCGGTGCGCATCCAGTGGCCGCCGCGCCGTTTGACCAGGTCCAGGGTGGCGCTGATCCGCTCGGGGTCCACCTCCAGCCACCGGCCGCGCACGCGCACCAGTGAACGCTTGAGGCGGGCCAGCTCGGCGAGTTCTGCCAGTTCGTCCTCGCCCAGCGGTACGGCCGCCTCGCCGTCGCGGCCCCGGAGCAGGGCCTCGAAGGACACGTTGACCAGGTCGGAGGGGCCCACCCCGCCGCCCCCGCGTCTGCGGGGCGCCTCCTCGACCGCCACCCGCAGGCCCAGGGCGGGTCCGCCGCGCCACTCGGGCAGGACCACGCCGAACCCGGCGCCGCTCAGCCGGGCGGCTCCCTCGGCGACGAACCGCTCGGCGTCCTCGGTGCCCATCAGCAGCCGGGCCGGGGCCAGGTCGCGCAGCGCGCGGTGCAGCGGCGGGTGGTGGCGCGCGGCCCGGCGCAGGTCGGCCAGGGCGGTGGCGCCCACGTCGGCGGGCAGCCAGGCGGCGCCCTCGCCCTGCCAGACCTGCTCCAGGGGCAGGCGCAGGCCGGGGTCGGTGACCGAGCGCACCCAGAACTCCAGCGCCCACGGCCCCGCGCGGTCGGGTTCGCGCAGCAGGAACAGCAGCGCGGCCCGCCCCGCGCCGCGCACCCGCGAGCGCCACTCGCGCAGGGGTCCGCGCAGCCGGGCGGCGGTGTCGGCGTCGATCCCGCCCGGGTCGCCGGTGAGCGCGGCGGCCAGCCGCCNNNNGTCTGTCCGGGGGCGGCCCGGCCCCCGGCGCTCCGGCCGTCGTCAGTCCGGCCGTTGACGCTCCGACCACCGCTGTCCGGGGCGGGGGACAGCGTGCGGCGGCGCTCGGCCAGGCGGCGGGCCGCCGCGTCGGTGAGCAGTTCCAGGGGGGCGAGCACGCAGGCGCGCGCGACCGCGTCGGGCGGCTCCCCGGGCAGGTGGGCGCGGGCGGAGGGCGGCAGGGCGCCGGTGAGCGCGGCCAGGTGCTCCTCCGCCCAGTCCAGGGGCGCGGGCCGCCAGCGGGCCCGGGCGGGGTCGCCCACCAGGTCGGGCAGCACGCACCCGGAGACGACCAGGAGCTCGGCGAAGTCGCGGACCGCGCGCAGGTGGACCAGCGAGGGCCCGGGGGCGGTGCCGGGGGCGTCGGGCGCGGCCAGGAGGGCCTCGGCGGAGGCGGCGTCCAGCCGCAGGGCGGGCACCCGCCAGGGGTGGAAGGCGGCCGGGGCGGCGCCGGGGGCACTGGTGGAGGCGAAGGGGGCGCAGGTGTCCCCGGGCAGGGACAGGTCCAGGGTCCCCCGCGCGGCCGCGTCCGCACCGATCCCCGCGTCCGCCAGGAGCGCGCGCAGGGCGCGGGCCTCCAGGGCGGACGGGTGGGGGCGCGCCCGGCCGTGCGCGCCCTCGGCCGGGGGAGCGGCGGAGGGGTCGGACTCGGCCCACACCGCCAGCGCGTCCCCGGCCCACACGCCGTGCAGAACCCGCACCGCACCTCCCGCGTCCTCGCCGACCTTCGGCCCCAGTATGGCCGGGGGCGGCGACAGACCGTGACGCGCCTACGGGAGGGCGGCGGCCCCCGGAACACGGGAGCGGCCCGCCGCCCGGCACGCGGACCTCGCGTGGCGGGGGCGGGCCGACCGGCGCCACGGCGTTACAGGTTGCGCGGCACCTCGTTGCCCACGGCGAGGATGCCCTCGCGCATGCGCGTGCGCCACAGCAGCAGGCCGCCGATGACGAAGAACACGACCAGCGACAGGATCGCCACCCGGTAGCCGCCGGTGAGCGAGACGGCCACGGTCACGGTCAGCGACCCCAGGAAGCTCGACCCCTTGTCCGAGATCTGGTACAGGCTGAAGTACTCCGCCTCGCGCCCCCGGGGGATGAGCTGGGAGTACAGCGACCGGGCCAGCGACTGGGTGCCGCCCAGCACCAGGCCGATGCCCACGCCCATGGCCACGAACAGCGGCACGTTCCCGACCGGGAGGAAGTAGGCCGCCGCCACGAGCGAGCTCCACACCGCGAGCGTGGCCAGCACGGTGTTCTTGGTGCCCAGGACCCGAGCGACCCGGCCGGTCAGGAAAGCGCCCCCGAAGGCCACGAACTGGATGATGAGGATGGTGACGATCAGGACGTTCTGGTCCAGCCCCAGGTCCTGGGTGGCGAAGGGCGCCGCGTAGCGGATGGCCGCCTGCACGCCGTCGTTGAACAGGATGAAGGCCAGGAGGAAGAGGATCGTGTTCGGGTACCTGCGCATGTCCTTGAGCGTGTGCCCGAACTGGCGCAGTGACTGTCCCACTCTCGGGCGGCCCTGACCGCGCGCCGCCAGGGCGCCGTAGCGGTTGCGCAGCGGACGGAGCGCCAGGACGGTGAACCCTACCCACCACAGGCCGCAGGAGGCGAAGGCGATGCGCGCGGCGTCGTCCGCGCCCAGGCCCAGGGACGGCGCGCTGACCACCAGGCCCAGGTGGACGGCCAGCAGCAGGGCCCCGCCCAGGTAGCCGATGCCCCACCCGGTGACCGACACCCGGTCGCGTTCGTCGGCCGTGGCCACCTCGGGCAGGAACGCGTTGTAGACCACGCCCGCCAGCCCGTACAGCAGGTTGGCCAGCACGAACAGCACCGAGGCCGCCAGGTAGCCGTCGGTGGCGAAGTAGAGCCCCACCGTGCACGCCGACCCGCTGGCGGCCAGCCAGAGCAGCCACCGCTTCTTGTGCCGCGACTGGTCGACCATCGATCCCACGATCGGCAGGCACAGGATCTGGAGCAGGATCGCCACCGTGGTCAGCGCCGGGTAGAGCGCGTTGGGGTGCAGCGACAGGAAGTCCAGCCCCAGCGGGCTGACGGACAGCGCGGGGTCCAGACAGGACGCGGCGTCCGGGGCCCCGGACGACACGCACGCCAGGTTGCTCAGGTAGGGGCCGATGAGCACGGTCACCACCGAGGTGGTGAACACCGAGTTGGCCCAGTCGTAGAGGTACCAGCCGCGCTGCTCGCGCCTGCGCTGCCCGGGGTCGGCCGAGGGGGCGCCGGTGGCGTCCGTCTCCGGTGGTGTGGTGGCCATGGGGGCTATCCGTTCCGCTGGGGGATGTCGGTGGAGGGGGCGAGGCCAGGCCACTGGCCCCGCCGGACGAGGAGTTCCCTGAGGGCGGTGGTGTTGTCGGTGACGATGCCGTCCACCCCCGCGTCGAGCAGGCGCTCCATCGTCCCGGGTTCGTTGACGGTCCACACGTGCACCTGCATGCCCAGGCGGTGCGCGGTGGCGATCAGGTCCCGGCTGAGCAGGGGGAAGGCGCCGTGGCGCGGCGGGATCTGCGCGCACACCGGGACCCGGCTGGCCAGGGAGCGCAGCAGCGGGGACAGGGAGGCCGCCCGCAGCCGGACCACGTCCAGGGGGCCGCNNAGGAGGTGGCGACGGGGCGGTCGAACAGCCGCCGCGCCCGGTCCAGGCGGCACTGGTCGAAGGAGCCCACGCACACCCGGTCCCAGGCGTTGGTGCGGCGCAGCGCCTCACGCAGTGGAGCGACGGCGGAGTCGGCCTTGACGTCGATGTTGAACCGCGCCTCGGGCCAGGTCCCCAGCAGGTCCTCCAGCACCGGGACCGGCTCGCGTCCGGCCACCCGGGCCCGGGCCACCTCGCGGTGGGGCAGGTCGGCGATCGCGCCGCCCATGTCGGTGGCGCGGTCCAGGGTGGGGTCGTGGAAGGCCATGAGGACGCCGTCGCTGGTGGCGTGCACGTCCGTCTCCAGGTACGTGTAGCCGAGGTCGACGGCGTACTGGAAGGCCGCGGCCGTGTTCTCCAGTTCGGTCCGGCGCACGCCCTGGTCGTCGAGGAGCCACCCGCCGCGGTGGGCGAGGGCCACGGGTACGGGGGAGGAGAGGTAGGCGGAAGTCACGCATGCAGTATGCCGGTTTCGGGTGGCTGCGCGCCCTGCGCCGGGGGCCGGGAGAACATCCCGAAACCTGGAATGCCAGCTGGCACGGGGACGGCGGCGGCGCCTCTGTGCAGGGCGAAGGCGGAACGTCATCCTCCCGGAAGGGCCCTGTTCATGTCGTACACCCCTCACCGCCACCCCTGCCCCCGGCCCCTGTGCGCGCACGGCGAGCCCGCGTACCACCGCCCGGTCCGCACCCCCGCCCGCGCGCCCCTGCCCCCGCGCCGCGCGCCCGTGCGCCGGTGCGGGTCCCCGCTCCTGGCGGGCCACCGCACGCCCGGCCCCGTGCACCTGCTGGCCCAGCGCATGGCGGAGGTCCTGGTCGGCCGCCGCACCCCCGAGGCGCTGCGCGACCAGGTGACCGTCCCGGTCCGAGAGGAGCTGCGCCGCCTGCGGGGCACGGTCTCCTGCGAGCTGGCGCCGCGGCTGACGCAGGTCTACCACCAGCCCGTGGACGCCGACGGGGTGGAGGCCAACGCCGTGATTCGCTGCGACCGCCGCTCCCGGGTGTTCGCCTTCCGCGCCCGGCGCGAGGAGGACGGCCGGTGGGTGTGCACCCGGCTGGAGACCGACGGCGCCGTGCGCAGCCGGGGCGGGATGCCGGTCGAGCCGACCGGGTGAGGCCCGCGCGCCGGGGCCGCGGGCGGGCGTCCCCCGCCCGCCCGCGGCCCCGGCGGGGCCGGGGGCGGCGGGCANGGCGGACAGGGTCCGGCCGGACGAAAAGCACCTGGATTTCCGCCGAGGAGCCTGGATAAGGTCCCCCTGGGGTGTTCTCCGGACCGGAGCGCTGACCCCGTCTTCGAACGGCGGCGCCCGACGCGGCCCGACCGTTCCCGGCACGCGGTGGCCCCGAACGACGGTCCCACCGCCAAGCGAAAAGGAGGGGGCGGTCACGGCGCTCCCCGCGCCGGGGCGGCCATCCGTTGTATGAAACCTGCTGACATCGCCCACCTGCACAGCATCGGCGCGCCCACCCTGTCCCCCGACGGCCGCCGCGCCGTCTTCGCCGTGACCCGGCCGGACCTGGAGGAGGACGCCTACCTGGGCTCCCTGTGGTCCGTGCCCACCGACGGCTCCGCGCCGCCCGCCCGGCTCACCCGGGGCACCAGGGACAGCGGCCCGGTGTTCTCCCCCGACGGGCGGTGGATCGCCTTCCTGCGCCCCGACGAGGACAAGCGCCCCCAGATCCACGTCCTGCCCGCCGACGGCGGCGAGCCCTGGAGGATCACCTCCCATCCGCTGGGCGCGGGCGCCCCGCGCTGGAGCCCGGACTCCACCCGGATCGCCTACACCGCGCGCGTCCCCGAGCCCGACCGCTACGTGGACCGCGAACCGGGCAAGGAGCCGCCCCGGCGCATCACGCAGCTCAAGTACCGGCTGGACGACCTCGGGTTCAGCAACGACCGGCGCTCGCACGTGTTCGTCTCCGCGCCCCTGGACCCCTCGGGCGAGGCCGGGGAGCCGGTCCGGGTGACCCGGGGCGACTTCGACCACCGGTCCGTGTCCTGGAGACCGGACGGCACCGAGCTGGTCTTCGCCGCCGCGCGCCACGCCACCCGCGACACCGACCTCGTGGAGGACCTGTGGGCGTGCGCGCCGGAGGAGGGCGCCGAGCCGCGCCGGGTCACCGCCGGGAACCTGGACGCCGCGCAGAGCGACCTCTCCGAGGACGGCGCCACCGTCTACTTCCTCGGTGACGAGCTCGGCCCCGACCTGAACGGCGACCTGAACGACTTCGTGGGCCAGACCAGCGCCCTGTGGTCGGTGCCCGCCGACGCCTCGGCGGCGCCCGTCCGGCTGACTCCCGCCCAGGACCCGCGGATGGCCGGGGGCCCCAGGGTCACCGGTCGCGGCCTGCTCGGCCTGGCGGAGAACAGGGGCGCGGTGGACCTGGTCCTGGTGCCCTTCGCGGGCGGCGAGCCCGAGACCGTCGTCGGCGGACCGGTGCAGGTCCAGTCCTTCGACACCGCGGGCGGCGTCACCGTCGCGGTGGTCGCCGACGGCCGCAGCAGCGGCGAGCTGGTCCTGGTCGGGGACGGGGGCACGCGGGCGCTCACGGAGTTCGCCGGTGCGCTGGACCCCCTGCCGATGGCGGAGCTGACGGCCCGCACCGCCGACGGCTACCCCGTGCACGGGTGGGTCACCGTGCCCGAGGGCGAGGGCCCGCACCCGGTGGTGCTGATGATCCACGGCGGCCCCTTCGCCCAGTACGGCCACCAGCTCTTCGACGAGACGCAGGTCTACGCGGAGGCCGGGTACGCCGTGGTGATGTGCAACCCGCGCGGCTCCTCGGGCTACGGGCACGAGCACGGCCGGGCCGTCATCGGCTCGGTGGGCGCGACCACCGCCACCGACGTGCTGGCCTTCCTGGACGCGGCTCTGGAGGACGAGCGGCTGGACTCCTCGCGGGTGGGCGTCATGGGCGGCTCGCACGGCGGGTTCATGACCACCTGGATCGCCGCCCACCACGGCGAGCGGTTCCGGGCGGCGATCAGCGAGCGCGCGGTCAACGCCATCGGGAGCTTCCACGGCTCCTCCGACATCGGCTCGTTCTTCCCCGGGCCGCTGTACGGGCCGCCGCAGACCTGGGCCAAGGAGAGCCCGCTCACCTACGCCGACCGGATCGACGTCCCGTTCCTGATCATCCACTCCGAGGAGGACTGGCGCTGCCCGGTGGAGCAGGCGCAGCGCCTGTTCGTGGCGTTGAAGCTGCGCGGCCAGGAGGCGGAGATGCTGCTCTTCCCCGCTGAGGGGCACGAGCTGTCGCGCTCGGGCCTGCCCAGCCACCGCGTGGCCCGCTTCGAGGCGGTCCTGGACTGGTGGCAGCGCCACCTGTGACGCGTGCCGGGGCGGGGGCCGCCCCCCGCCCCTTCCGGTGGTTCGCGTGATACACACCACTTTCCCGGCGGTCATTACCCTGTTTTGGGGTGGCTCCAGCGGGGAGAACTAGGACCCGTCACGGCCGCTCGGGCGGGCTTTCCGGGCCTCTTGTTATGGAACCGCTGGTCAGAGGGTTGCCCAAGAGAAGGTAACGAAAGGGTCGCGACCGGTCCCGGTGGTGGATTAGTGTTCCCTCAGGCCGGAACGCCCCCGTTAGTCACCACCAGGGTGACGGTGTCCGGTTTCCGTTGCACTCTCGCTCACGAGCAGTCCTTTCCCAGGAGCAGAGGCCACCGCAGAACGCCGGCACACCTCCCTCGGCCCCCTTGAGCGCCGCCCGCCGGGATCCCCCTCACCGCGTCCCACGCGCCCTTGCCACGGCGCGTCCTCGGGATGCCCTGCGCTGGTAGACGGGTGTGGGAGAAAGGCAGTCGGTCCCTTGACTCGCAACCCCGAGCCCGGAAGGCGCAGCAGGCGCCGTGTCGCGACGGTCGGCTGCGCCGCCCTGGGCGCCGTCGTCCTGTCCTCGGGCGTCGCCCTCGCCGAGCCCACCGCGGAGGAGGCCCGCGAACGCTACGAGCAGCTCCAGGAGGAGCTCTCGACCCTCAACGAGGCCTACAACCAGGCCGAGGAGGACCACGCGGCCGCCGAGGCCGAACTCGAGGAGGTCGAGGAGCAGCTCGCCAAGGCCCAGGAGGAACTGGAGACCATGTCCGGCACGGTCGCCGGGATCGCCCAGACCGCCTACACCGGGTCCACGCACAGCCTCTTCACGGTCCTGTTCCGCGGCGACCCGGACGCGTCGCTGCAGAACATCGCCGACCTGAACTTCCTGTCCACGGGACAGGACGCCGTCCTGGACGACTACGTCGCCCAGGTGGAGCGCGCCGAGGACCTGCGCGACCAGGCCGCCGAGTCCGAGGAGGACGCCTCCACCGCGCTCTCCGAGGCCGAGACGGCCCAGGAGGAGGGCGAGGCCGCCCTGGACGAGCAGTCCGAGGTCCTGGAGAGCCTGGGCGGGCAGGACCCGACCGCCTCCGAGGCCTCCACGGGCGGCGGCGACGCCGTCGCGGCCTCCGGCGACGTCCAGGCCGTCCTGGACTTCGCCCGCGCCCAGATCGGCAAGCCCTACGTCTGGGGCGGCACCGGCCCCGACGGCTACGACTGCTCGGGCCTGGTCCAGGCCGCGTGGGCCCAGGCGGGGGTCAACCTGCCCCGCACGACCTACGACCAGGTCAACGCCGGCACCCGGGTCTCGCGCGACGAGGTCCAGCCCGGGGACCTGCTGTTCTTCTACAGCGAGTCCTCGCCCAGCCACGTGGGGATCTACTCCGGCAACGGCAACATGATCCACGGCTCCAACCCGTCCAAGCCGCTGGAGGAGGTCTCCCTGGCCGCCTACTGGGACAGCGTCTTCACCGTCGCGGTCCGCGTCGGCTAGGGGGCCGACCGGAACCCTTGCCGGTCTGACGCGAGGGCTCTGACCCGCGATGGTCTTGTGCTCATGGCCGGTGCCGAAGCTTCAGGCGCGCTGTGGGTACAAGATCGCGCCGGAGGGGGCTGGCCGGCGCACCCTTCCCGGCGGCGGACCGGGGCCGCGGGTTCCGGTCGGCGGCGCGGCCCGCGTATTCTTCCGCCCATGGGACGTCTCGTGTTCAGGATCGCGGCCGGAACCGCGGTCGTCATCGCCTTCTTCTGGGTCCTGTCCGTCGTGGTCGGCCTCCTGGTCTGGCTCCTGATGGTCGCCCTGGTCGTGGGCGTGGTCTACCTCGGCGTCCGGATGCTCAGGGCGCAGAGCGGCCAGGACCGCTGATCGCGCACCTTCCGTCGGGGACGCGTCGCTGAGACCGTGCGGCGCGTCCCCGCGCGTGTGCCCGGGCCGCTCGCGGCGGGACCGTTTCCGGACACATGGGCGAAGGCCTCCGCGGTGGAGCCGAGTGAGGGTATGGTTACTATGTGTCACTGAATAAGCACGTAGGGTCCCATGTTGACGGTGTGTCTCACCGTGGCCGGGTGGAACGCGTCCTCACCCGCGTCTTCCGCAACGACTGGAGTGCGCTGACACCGCCCGACATCGGGCGCTGGACCCCCGACCTGCGGGTCAGCGTCGTCATCCCGGCGCGCGGCGGGCAGCGGCGCCTCGACCTCGCCCTGGCCTCCCTGGCCGCGCAGACCTACCCCGAGGACCTGATGGAGGTCGTGGTCGTGGACGACCACTCCTCCCCGGCGCTGCAGCTGTCCGACCTGCGCCCCGCGCACTGCCGCGTCCTGCCCGTCCCCGACGGCGGCTGGGGCGCCGGGTACGCCCGCGCCTACGGCGCCCACTCCAGCACCGGCGACGTCCTGCTGTGGATGGACGCCGACATGGTGGTGTGCCCCGAGTTCGTCGAGGCCCAGGCGCGCTGGCACCACGTCCACGCCGAGGCCGTCACGCTCGGCCGGGTCCGCTTCGCCGACACCGGGCCCCAGAGCCCCACCGACGTGCTGGCCCTGGCCCGCACCGACGCCCTGCACCGGACCCTGGACACCGGTCGCCACCACGCGTGGGTCGAGCGCGTCCTCACCGGGAGTGACGGCCTGCGCGACGCCGACCACCTGGGCTTCCACGCCTACGTCGGCGCGGCGGCGGCCGTGCGCCGCAGCCTCTACGAGGCCGCCGGGGGAGTGGACCCCGACCTCGACCTGGGCCAGGACACCGAGTTCGGCTACCGCCTCTGGCAGGCGGGCGCCGTCCTGCTGCCCGAACCCGCCGCCACCGGCTGGCACGTGGGCCGCGCGGGCACCGCGCGCACCCGGCTGCCCTCCGAGCGCTTCCGCACCGAGGTCCTCGCCGAGTTCATGCCGCACCCGCACGCCTACCGCGAGCGGGTGCCCGCCCACCGGCGCCGCATCCCGCTCGTGCACGCCGTGGTCGAGGTCTCCGGCGCGCCCTACGACCTGGTCCGCGGCTGCGTGGACCGGCTCCTGGACAGCGCCGAGACCGACCTGGCCCTCACCCTGGTCGCCGACTGGGAGGGCGCCGGGGAGGGAGGGGGCGCGCGCGGTGCGCGGCGGCTGCGGGCGGTGGACGGCCAGGCGCGGCGGGACGTCGGCGGACCCCACCTGGACCTGCGGCTGATCCAGGCCAACTACCTGCGCGAACCCCGGATCTCCTTCGCCACGTCCGCGCCCCGCACCGGTTTCCCCTCACCGTTCCTGCTCCAGGTCCCGGTCTCCTGGGGGCTGGGCCAGGTGGCCCTGTCGCGGTTGCTGGCCAGCGCCGAACGCGCCCGAGCGGGACTCACCGAACTCTTCCCGGCCGCCTCGCCCACCCGCGACGCCGGGGTGCGGCTGTGGCGCACCCGCGCGCTGGCCCGGGCCCTGCGGGTGTGCGAGGAGGACGAGGACCTGGGCGACGTGGTCGCCGCGCTGCACGGCCGCTACCGGATCCACGCCGGGGAGGAGACGCTGACCGACCTGTCGCTGTACCGCTCGGTGCCGCCGCCCCCGCGCACCGAACCCGAACCGGTGGAGGTGGCCGCCCCGCCCCCGCGGGCCGGGACGGGGGAGTACGCGGCGGGGGAGGAGAACGCCGACGCCGCGCGGTCCGTCGGGTGGCTGAGATCGGGATGGGAGCGGGCCCGCCAGCGGCTGCGCCGCGAGCGCGGCTGACCGCCTCCCGGGGTCCGACCGCGACCGGGCAGATGGGGGAAGACATCGACCAGGAGAGCGGGCGGACCCCGCCGGGCGCCCCGCATCCCGGGGATGACCGAGGGCGACGCGGCCAGTACTCAAGGTACCGGACGCTTTGCGCACAACGGGCACGCCGTCTGTGCGACGTGCCCGTGACGTCCGTTCCCGCCGTTCGGGCGGCGCGGCCCGGGGCCGCCTCACGCACGGCCGGTCCCCGCGGGGCCATCGCCGCGCGGGCGCGCCACCCCTCAGCTGACGGCGGCGATCGACTCCAGGAGCTGCTCGCGCAGGGCGTCGCTGACCGGGGCCGACCCGGTCTCCTCGGAGGCGGCCGACTGACCCTCCGGGCTCACCACGTAGCGCAGGAAGGACTTGACCCGCTCGGCCTCGGCGTCGTCGGGGTAGTCCAGACACACGACCTCGTAGCTGACCAGCACCAGCGGGTAGCTGCCCGCCTCGGTCGTGCCGTAGTTCAGGTCCAGCGCCAGGTCGTACTCGCTGGGGTTGTCCTCGCGCTGCGGGGACTCGGCGACCACCTGGGCTGCGGCCTCGGGGGAGATCTCCACGAACTCGCCGCCGACGCCGATGTCCACCGTGGACATGCCGTGCACGTGAGACATCTCCACGTAGCCGATGGAGCCCTCGGCCCGCTCGACCGTGTCGGCGATACCGCTGTTGCCCTGCGCCGACTCGCGCGGGGTGAGCGGCCACTGCCCGCTCGGCTCGTGCGGCCAGGCGTCGGGCGCCGCGGCGTTGAGGTAGTTGGTGAAGTTCTCCGTGGTACCCGAGTCGTCGGAGCGGTTGACCGGGGTGATCGCCATGTCCGGCAGGTCCGCGTCCGGGTTGTCCTCGGCGATCTCGGGGTCGTCCCAGCGCGTGATCTCCTGGTTGAAGATCTTGGCCAGCGTCTCCGGGCGCAGGTTCAGCGAGTCCACGCCCTCCAGGTTGAACACCACCGCGATCGGGATCACGTAAGCGGGCAGGTTGACCACGTCCGAGCCGCCGCAGCGCTCCCTGGCGTCGGCGTTCTCGTCCGGGTCCATCGCCGCGTCGGTCCCGGCGAAGGCCACCGCGCCGTCGATGAACTGGCTGCGCCCGCCGCCCGAACCGATCGAGTTGTAGTAGACGCGCGCGTCGTCGCAGGCCGACTGGTAACCGGCGATCCAGGTCGTCATCGCGTTCTCCTGGGCGCTGGAACCGGCTCCCGAGAGGCTGCCGGAGAAGCACTCCAGGTCCTCGGGAACCTCCGGCGCGGCGCTGTCCGGAACGGCCTGGTCGCTGCCGCAGGCGGTCACTGCCAGCAGCAGGCCGGCCAGCGCGGCCGACGCGGCCCCCCTGGAGGCCCCGCTGTGGCGGAGGACGCCGGTCTTGGTGCGCTTGTTGGACGGGAGCACGACTGCTTCTATCCCCTTCGTCGGTGTCGGTGGTCCTGGTCTGCGTTCACCGCCGCGCGTCCCCGAGCGGGCGCGTCGTCGCTGGTGATGGAGCACCGCCGAAGAATTTAACCATCGGCGGACCGCCACCCCCAAGGCGACCCCGTGTGGCATGGCGCTCACGCGGACCGGCGTGCATGACACGCGGACGGTACGGGCACGGGTAGATGCGTGATGAGCACGCACGACACGTCCACCGCTCCGACGTCAACCTACCGCCTCCAACTGCGCCCCGGGTTCACCCTGGAGGACGCCGCGGACCTGCTCGACTACCTGGACCGCCTGGGGACCGGGGCGGTCTACCTGTCCCCGATCCTCGCCGCCGCGCCGGGCTCCCAGCACGGCTACGACGTGGTCGACCCCACCCGGGTCTCGCCCGAACTGGGCGGGGACGCCGCCCGCGAGGCACTGGCCGCCAAGGCGCACGAGCTGGGCCTGGGCGTGGTCGCCGACATCGTCCCCAACCACCTGTCCGTGGTCCGCGCCGACGCCAACCGCTGGTGGTGGGACGTCCTCGCCCACGGGCGGGACTCGGTGTACGCGCGCTGCTTCGACATCGACTTCGACGCCGGGCCCCTGCTCATCCCCGTGCTGGGCGACGACGGCGACGGCGGACGGGCCGCCCTGGCCGACCTCACGCTCGCCGATGACTGCCTGGCCTACCACGACAAGCGCTACCCGCTCGCCCCCGGCACCCACGAGCCCGGCGACCCCGTCGACCGGGTGCACGAGCGCCAGCACTACCGGCTGGTGTCCTGGCGGCGCGGCGACAGCGAACTCACCTACCGCCGGTTCTTCGACGTCAGCGAGCTGGCCGCCGTACGGGTGGAGGAACCCGGCGTCTTCGACGCCACCCACGCCGAGATCCTGCGCTGGGCCGAGCTCGGCCAGCTCGACGGGCTGCGGGTGGACCACGTGGACGGGCTCACCGACCCCGGCGGCTACCTGCGCCGCCTCGCCGAGCGCTTCGGCGGCTGGGTGGTGGTGGAGAAGATCCTCGCCCCCGGCGAGAGCCTGCCCCAGTCCTGGCCGGTCGCCGGGACCACCGGGTACGACGCCCTGCGCGAGGTCTGCGGGGTGTTCGTCGACCCCTCCGGTGAGGCCGATCTCACCACCCTCGCCCTCGACCACGGGGTGGAGGTGGACGTCGCCGAGGCCGACCTGCGGGCCCGCCGCCACGCCGCCACCGAGCTGCTGCGCGCCGAGGTGCGGCGGATCGCCGCCCTGCTGCCGCCCCGGCCGGACCGGGGACGGGAGGCCCCCTCGCCCGAGGCGGTGCGCCAGCGGGAGGAGGCCGTCGCCGAGCTGCTGTGCGCCTTCGGCGTGTACCGCTCCTACCTGCCCGAGGGGGAGCGCGACTGGGCCCGGGCGGTGGAGACCGCCGCCGGGCGCCGCCCCGACCTGGCCCACGACCTGGAGGCCGTCGACCTGCGGGTGCGCCGCGACCCCCGGGGCGAGGCCGCGCGGCGCATCCAGCAGACCAGCGGGATGGTCGTGGCCATGGGCACCGAGAACACGGCCTTCTACCGCACCACCAGGTTCGTCGCCCTCAACGAGGTGGGCGGCGACCCCGCCGACTTCGCCGTCGCACCGCGGGAGTTCCACGACGGCGCGGCCCGCCGCGAGGCCGCCCGGCCGCACACCATGACCACCCTGTCCACGCACGACACCAAGCGCTCCGAGGACGTGCGCGCCCGCCTGGCCGCCCTGTCGGAGGTGGCCGAACCCTTCGCCGAGGCCGTGCGCCGCTGGACCGGGCGGTACGCCTTGCCCGAACCCGCGCTCAACCTGCTGGGGTGGCAGACCCTGGTCGGCGCCTGGCCGATCGGGGAGGAGCGCCTGGCCGACTACCTGCTCAAGGCCGCCCGTGAGGCGCGGCTGGGCACCTCCTGGACCGAGCCGGACCCCGACTTCGAGGACCGCGTCCGCTCCTGGCCCGCGCGGGTGCTGGGCGACAGGGCCCTGCGCGGGGAGGTGGCCTCCGTGGTGGAGTCGGTGCGCGAGGCCGGGTGGAGCAACTCCCTGGGCCAGAAGGCCGTGCAGCTGCTGGGCCCGGGCGTCCCGGACCTGTACCAGGGCACCGAGCTGTGGGACCTGTCCCTGGTGGACCCCGACAACCGCAGGCCCGTGGACCACCAGGCCCGCGCGGACCTGCTGACCCGGATCGAGGACGGGTGGCGCCCGCCGGTGGACGCCACCGGCGCGGCCAAGCTCCACCTGATCCGCACGTGCCTGCGCGCGCGCCGCGAGCTGCGCCCCTCGGGGTACCTGCCGCTCACCGCCTCCGGCCCGGCCCGCGACCACGCCCTGGCCTTCGCGCGGACCTCGGCCGGAGCCGACCGGCCCGACCTGGCGGTGATCGCCACCCGGTTGCCGATCAGGCTGGCCGACGCGGGGGGCTGGGCGGACACGGTCGTGGCGCTGCCCTCGGGACCGGGGGCGTGGACCGACCGGCTCACGGGCCGGGCCCTGGCGCCCGACAGCGCGGACGGGCTCACCCCGGCGCACCTGGCCGAGGTCCTCGACCGGTACCCGGTGGCGGTCCTGACCCGGGTGTGAGGGGCGCCCGCTTCCGGACGGCGGTGCGCGGTGGCGGGCGCGGTCGGGGACCGGTGGGGCGCGAGCGCCCCGGCCCGGCCGGAGCGCGGGTAGGCTTGCCGCGATCATGGCGCGCACCGACACCCCACACACCACCGGCCCCAGACTCCGCATGCCCGCGGCCGTCGCGGCGGCCCTGGCCTGCCCCTCCTGCGGACGCGGGCTCGACCAGGGCGAGCGCGGGCTCTCCTGCGGCGCGGGGCACAGCTTCAACGTGGCGCGGGAGGGGTACGCGAGCCTGCTCACCGGGGCCACGCCGCCCGGGACGGGCGACAGCCGGGAGATGGTCGCCGACCGCCTCCGCTTCCAGGAGGCGGGGCACCACGACCCGATCTCCGACGCGCTGGCCGCCGCCCTGGCCCGCGAGCTCACCGCGCCCGCGCCGCTGGTCGCCGACATCGGCGGCGGGACCGGGCACCACCTGACCCGCGTGCTGGAGGCCCTGCCCGAAGCCGTGGGGCTGACCGCCGACGCCTCCAAGTTCGCCGCCCGCAGGGCGGCCAGGGCGCACGAGCGCGGCGGCGCCGTGACCGCCGACGCCTGGCGGGGCCTGCCGCTGCGCGACGGCTCGGCGGACGCCCTGCTCAACGTGTTCGCGCCGCGCAACGCCGCCGAGTTCCACCGCGTCCTGCGCGCCGACGGGGTGCTGCTGGTCCTCGCACCCGCCGCCGACCACCTCGCCGAACTGCGCGGGCCGCTGGGCCTGCTGGAGGTGGACCCGCGCAAGGACGAGCGCCTCGCCGACTCGCTGCACGGGCACTTCGCCCCCGCCGGGACCGAGGACCTGCGCTTCACCATGGACCTGGACCGCGCCGACGCCGCGACCGTCGTCGGCATGGGGCCCAGCGCCCGCCACGTCGGCGCCGAGGACCTGCGCGCCCGCATCGCCGCCCTGCCCGAGCCGACGGCCGTCACGGCGTCGATGCGCCTGCACGCCTACCGCCCGCGCCGCTGAGCACGGGGCGCTCTCCGGAAGCAGGCCCTTTGCGCCTCCGGGGAGCGCGACCGCTGTGCTAGGCCGCCTCGGCTCCGCCGCGCACACCACGCGAAACGGGCGGGTCGGGGCAACACCGACAGCCGCGGGTGGCGGACGCGGGAGCCGGGTAGACCACCCTCCGTGAGCGAAGCCCAGACCACCCCGACCACGTCCGACGCCCTCGCCGCCCCCGCCGTCCCGGGGGTCGGCGCCCGCGGCGACTTCGCCGTGTGGGCGCCCCACCGCGCGAGCGTCCGCCTGCGCCTGTACGGCACAGCGCAGCGCGAAGGCACAGCGCAGCTTGGAGGCACAGCGGAGCGCGACGTCGCCATGCGGCTCGACGACGACGGCTGGTGGCGCGTCCGCGTCGAGGACGCCGGGCCCGGCACCGAGTACGCCTACCTCCTGGACGACGACCCCCAGCCCCTGCCCGACCCCCGCTCACTCCACCAGCCCCACGGCGTCCACGGACCCAGCCGCGTCCACGACCACGCCGCCTTCGCCTGGACCGACTCCGACTGGACCGGACGCACCCTCGCGGGCGCCGTCGTCTACGAACTCCACGTGGGCACCTTCACCCCCCAGGGCACCTTCGCCGCCGTGGCCGAACACCTCGACCACCTGGTCGGCCTCGGCGTGACCCACGTCGAACTCCTGCCGGTCAACGCCTTCGACGGCACCCACGGCTGGGGCTACGACGGCGTCCTGTGGGCGGCTGTCCACGACCCCTACGGCGGCCCCGACGCCCTCAAGGCCCTCGTCGACGCCTGCCACCGCCGAGGCCTGGCCGTCCTGCTCGACGTGGTCTACAACCACCTCGGCCCCTCGGGCGCCTACA
The DNA here is from genome assembly GCA_000340945.1 of Nocardiopsis synnemataformans DSM 44143. Taxonomy (GTDB): domain Bacteria; phylum Actinomycetota; class Actinomycetes; order Streptosporangiales; family Streptosporangiaceae; genus Nocardiopsis; species Nocardiopsis synnemataformans. Next base: position 25,391 of record ANAW01000214.1, read on the forward strand.
TGCCCCGCTTCGGCCCCTACTTCTCCGGCGAGAACGCCTGGGGCCCCTCCCTCAACCTGGACGGACCCGACTCCGACCCCGTCCGCCGCACGGTCCTGGACAACGCCCTGGACTGGCTGCGCCACTACCACCTGGACGGGCTGCGCCTGGACGCCGTGCACGCGCTGCGCGACGACCGCGCCACCCCGCTGCCCGCCGAACTCGCCGAGGAGGTCGACGCCCTCGCCGCCGCCCTGAACCGACCGCTGTCCCTCGTGGCCGAGTCCGACCGCAACGACCCCCGCACCGTCCTGCCCCGCGAGGCGGGCGGCCTGGGCATGACCGCCCAGTGGTCCGACGACCTCCACCACGCCCTGCACGTCGCCCTCACCGGGGAGACCCACGGCTACTACGCCGACTTCGCCGACCCCGGGGCGCTGCCCGCCGCGCTCACCCGCGTGTTCTGGCACGCGGGCACCCGCTCCAGCTTCCGCGGCCGCGCCCACGGCGCGCCCGTGGACACCGCGCGCGTCCCCGGCAGCCGCTTCCTGGCCTACCTGAGCACCCACGACCAGATCGGCAACCGGGCGCGGGGCGACCGCATGGGCGAACACGTCTCCCCGGGCCTGCTCGCCTGCGGCGCCGCGCTGGTGCTGTGCTCCCCCTACACCCCCATGATCTTCATGGGGGAGGAGTGGGCGGCCACCACGCCCTGGCCGTTCTTCGCCTCCTTCACCGACCCCGACCTGGTCAGGGGCGTGCGCGAGGGCCGCCGCCGCGAGTTCGCCGCCCTGGGGTGGGCCGAGGAGGAGGTCCCCGACCCCATGGACCCGGCCACCCGCGACGGCGCGGTCCTGGACTGGTCCCAGCCCGGACGCGAACCGCACGGGCTGGTCCTGGACACCTACCGGGCGCTCATCGCCCTGCGGCGCGTGGAACCGGAGCTGTCGGACCCGCGCCTGGACCGCTTCGCGGTCGAGGTCAGCGGCGGCGGACGCCAGCTCGTCCTGGTCCGGGGGAGCCTGCGGGTGGTGTGCAACCTGGACGCCGACGGCGCCGGGGTGGAGCTGGACGCGGCCCCGCGCGAACTCCTGCTCGCCAACGGCGAGCCCAAGACCACGGGGACCACCGTCACCGTGCCGGGGGAGTGCTTCGCCGTCCTTCGGGTGTAGCCGCCCGGGCGGGGCGCGGTGGCGCGTTCCCGCGCCGCACGCCCGGGAACGCCGGAACGTCACCGCGGCCCCCTAACCTCGGTACGGCCCGCGACCCCACGACGGAAAGGCCGCCCATGAGCGAGGACGCCTGGACACTCGACCAGAGCTTCGAGGCGCACAACGGAACCGTGCGCTGGGCCCGGTTCGGGGACGGGGACCCGGTCGTGCTGATGCACGGCACGCCCTTCTCCTCCCACGTCTGGCGCCACGTCGCCCGCGCCCTGAGCGCCCGGTACACCGTCCACGTGTGGGACATGCCCGGCTACGGGGCCTCGGCCAAGCACGAGGGGCAGGACGTGTCGCTGGCCGCCCAGCAGACCGCGTTCACCGCCCTGCTCGACCACTGGGGGCTGGAGCGCCCCGCCGTGGTGGCGCACGACTTCGGCGGTGCGGTGGCCCTGCGCTCGGCCGTCCTGGACGGGGCGGCCTACGACCGCCTCGCCCTGGTCGACGCGGTCAGCGTCCGCCCCTGGGGCAGCGACTTCTTCCGCCTCGTCAACGCCAACGCCGACGTGTTCGCCGCGCTGCCGCCGCACCTGCACGAGGCGCTGGGGCGCGCCTCCGNTACGTCTCCTCCGCCGCGCACCGCGAACCCCGGACCGCCGTCCTGGACGCGCTCGTGCGCCCCTGGCTCGGCGCGGACGGCCAGCCCGCGTTCTACCGGCAGATCGCCCAGGCCGACGAGCGCCACACCGCCGAGGTCGAGGACTCCTACGCCGACCTCGACCTGCCGGTGCTGGTGGTGTGGGGCGAGGAGGACACCTGGCTGCCCCTTGACCGCGGCCGACGGCTCGCCGCCGCGATCCCCGGGGCGCGGCTGCGCGTCCTGCCCGGGGCCGGACACCTCGTCCAGGAGGACGCACCGGCCGAGCTGACCGCCGCCCTCCTGGACTTCCTGGCCTGAGGGTGCCCGGGCCGGTCAGCCGACCGGCCCGGTGAACACCATCTCCTCGCCGTCGTGGCGGACGACGATCCGCAGCTCCTCGCTCCCGGGCGCGACGTCGCACTCCATCGGGAACGCGTAGGAGCCCGCCTCGGTCTCGCCGAGGGTGATCTCGCCCTCGGCGGCAGTCTCGGCTCCCCCCGCCTCGCACACGGTCTCGAACTCGCCGAAACCGAGCACCCGTCCCAGGTCCGGCACCTCCACCTCCAGGGTGAAGTCCGCCCGCCCGTCCCCGGAGAAGGAGACGTCGTCCACGGTGTAGACGACGTCGGCCTCCCCGCGGAACTCGTGCTCGTAGGCGCCCACGGGGTGGGCGACGCGGTACGACTCGTCGAAGACCTGCGACGACTCCTGCGCCGCGCATCCGAGCACGGGCAGGACGAGGGCGAGGGACAGGAGGAGCAAAGGGGCGCGCATGCGCTCAGACTAGGCCGGAACGCACCCGCGCCGGACGCCCGTCCGCCCGGCGCGGACGGGCGTGCGCGCGGCGGTCGCGTGACGCGCGGCCTCAGTCCTCCAGCGCCCGGAAGACCTCCAGCCACTGCCCCGGGTCCACGTGCCCGACGGGGGTACCCGCCGCGACCTGGGCCCGGGCCAGCGCCCGGTCCACCCGCCGGGCGGGGTGGGCGCGGCGCAGCGACGCGCCCAGCGACCCGCCCGCGCCCCCGAAGCCCAGTTCCACCAGGCGCCGGTAGCCGCCCATCCGCCCCGGGTCCACCAGGGACGTCCGGCGCCTGCGCAGCACCAGGATGCCCGAATCCACCCGGGGCACCGGCCGGAACCGCCGCCGGTCGATCCGCCCGGCCAGCGACCACGACCACTCCGGCCAGGTCAGCACCGTCAACCGGCTCCACCGCCCGAACCCGCCGGTGCGCTTGCGCGCGTACTCCAGCTGGGTGACGAGCGTGGCCGAGGCCAGGCCCCGCGCGCCCAGGCACCAGCGCACGATGTCCGCGGTGCGCGCGTAGGGGATGTTGCCCACCAGGTGGAACTCGCCCCGCGGCGGGCGCACCCGGGTGAAGTCGGCCCGCACCACCCGCACCCCGCTCGCGGGGTCGCGGTAACGCGCGGAGAGCCGCTCGGACAGGCGCGGGTCGATCTCGTAGGCCAGGACCAGGCGGGCGGCCGGGGCCAGGAAGCGGGTGAGGGCGCCCTCGCCCGGTCCCACCTCCACCACCAGGTCGGCGGGTCCGACCCCGGACACCGCCACCACGCGGCGGGCCGTGCCGGGGTCGGCCAGGAAGTTCTGGGAGAGGCGGCGCCGGTCGTCACCGGCACCCGTGCGGGGAGAACGTTCGGTACGTGCCACGGAAGGTCCGTTCCAGCCACCCTGCGGTGGCCGACGAGGACGGGCGGCACGGACGGGCGCGCCACACGGCGCGCGACAGCGAAGAGGAGGTCCGGGCAGCCCGTCCGAGGGAGGAAAGGGACGCGACTGTGCCTGGACCGGAGGGTCACACGGGAAAGGAGGTGTCGTCCACGGCCGCCGCCGTGCCGACCGCCGCGCGGACGCGCATGCGCCAACGGCGACGGCGCGCCCCTCCCGGCGCCGTCCGGGCACGCGGTCGTGGACACGCGCGCGACGCGGAGGGCGGCGGGGCGGGGCTCCCGGCGGGCCGGACGGACCCCGTGGACGGGGACCGCGGCGGCCGGGGCGGCGGACTACCGGCCCAGGCGCGGGGACCGGGGTCGGACGACGTGGGTGTGGCAGCTCACCGGCCAGGCGTGGGCCCGGCAGATGATCGCCTGGAAGCAGCACATGGCGACCAACCTAGGAGTCCTCCCGCGGCGGCGGCAACCGGTTTTCCCGGCGGCGGGCCCGCCCGAAAAGGGTTGGCCCCGCCCGGGCCGACCACGCCATACTCGCCCCCATGCCCGACTTCGCGGACTTCGACACCCGCCACTACCGCACCGTCGACGTGGCCACCGGCTACGACGGCTGGGGCCCG
>ANAW01000215.1:0-3653 GCA_000340945.1 Nocardiopsis synnemataformans DSM 44143
CGACGTGGCCACCGGCTACGACGGCTGGTCCAGTACTTACGAGGGCTCCGTCCTGGACGCCATGGACCTCGCCCTCCTGGACGGCCTCACCGTCCCCGACTGGCCGGCCGTCGCCCGCGCCGCCGACCTGGGCTGCGGCACCGGCCGCACCGGTTCGTGGCTGCGCGGCCGCGAGGTCGGGCGCGTGGACGGCGTCGACCTCAGCTCCGGCATGCTGGCGCTGGCCGACAAGCGCGGCGCCCACGACAGCCTCACCCGGGGCGACGTGCGCGACACCGGCCTGCCCGGCGCCGCCTACGACCTGGTCATCGCCTCCCTGATCGATGAGCACCTGCCGGACCTGACGCCCTTCTACGCCGAGGCCCGGCGGCTCGTGCGTCCCGGGGGGACCTGCGTGCTGGTCGCCTACCACCCGCAGTTCTCGATGGTCTCGGGGATGCCGACCCACTACACCGACGCCTCCGGCGAGGACATCGCCATCGCCACCCACGTCCACCTCATCAGCGACCACGTGCGCGCCGCCTCGGCCGCGGGGTGGCGGCTGGCCGAGATGTCGGAGGGCACCGTGGACGACACCTGGGTGGCGGCCAAGCCCACGTGGGAGAGGTTCCGGGGGCACCCGATCTCGGTGGCCTTCGTGTGGACCGCGCCCTAGCCCAGCCTCCGGCGGGCCCGGACGCGGGACGTCCGTGCGCCCGCCGGGTTCCGGAGGGCGGCGGGGGCGCGCAGCGTTCACGGAGCGGAGTGACGGGGTGGGCCCCCGTCAGCGCAGCAGCGCCTCCCGCCACGTCCCGCGGTTGCGCTCGACGTACTCCGACGCCGGTCCCCAGTGGTCGGCGTGCCCCTCCGCGTGCAGGCGCGCCCACGGCTGCTCGCCCGTCCGGGCACCCTCCGTCAGCAGGTCGTACATGCCGCGCACGCGTTGCAGGACCGCGTCGGGCAGCTCGCGGCGCTGGGCCCCGTCGCACCCGTACCCGTCGGCCAGGGCGCGCAGCCGCCGCGCGTCGCGCCGGGGGTCCCCGCCCTCGTGCAGCGGCACGAACCCGTGGGCGGCGTATCCGAGGTCGCCCATGCGCGTGCCCGGACCGGCCCCGTCCCAGTCCACGAAGGTCCAGGCGTCGCCGTCGCGCACCAGGTTCCACGGCGCCAGGTCGTTGTGGCAGACGAGTTCCTCGCGCTCGTGCGGGATGGGCACCTCCCACACCGGTTCCTCGCGGGGCCGGTACCCGGCGGTCAGGTCGTGCAGGCGGCGGATCATCCCGCCCAGCCGGCGCAGTTCCCCCCGCGTCATCGGCGCCATCCGGTCCGCCATCGTCCCCGGCACGTACCCGAGCACCTGGCGGCCCTGCTCGTCCCTGCCGACCGCGGGAGGGGACGCCTCGTAGCCGCACGAGCGCAGGTACGTGAGCAGGAGCAGCACGGAAGGGGAGGAGCGCCGCCACGGCTTGCGCACGGTCCGGCCCACGCGCACCACCTGGTCGGCGACGTTGCCGCCCTCCAGGACCTCTTCTTCGGGTGGGATCATGGTCCCCCATGCTTCACCGCGCGGCCGGGGGAGTCCACCGCTTTTCACCGGTCCCCGTCCGCCTCCCCCTCGCCGTCGGCGCGGTGCTCCGCGGCGGCCAGGACGGCGTCGTCCAGCCGGGCCAGCCCGATGAGCAGTCCCAGAGACAGCAGCCCCATGGTCGCGAACACCCAGGTCAGGCCGAGGAACTCCGCGACGAGGCCGCCCGCCGCGGCGCCCAGCGGCATGGTGCCCCAGGCCAGCAGCCGGTAGGCGCTGTTCACCCGGCCGAGCAGGGGGTCGGGGGTGATCCGCTGGCGCAGCGACACGGTGATGACGTTCCACACCGCGATCCCCACCCCGCCCACGAGGAAGCCCGCCGCGACCAGGACGGGGTCGGCGGTGACCGCGGGCAGACCGACGAGCAGGGCGAAGGTGAGCACGGTAGCCCGCAGCGCCCGGGTGCGCCCCAGCAGGCCCTCGATCCGGCCGGCGCACAGGGCGCCGACCACGCTGCCCGCCGCGACGGCGGTCATGAGCAGGCCGTAGGCGGGCTCGGACAGGCCCATGGGCGAGCCCGGGCCCACCGCGAAGAGGACGAAGACGGTGAAGGCCGCGCTCGTGCCGAAGTTGCTGACGCCCACCATCACCGCGAACGAGCGCAGGATCCGGTCGCGCCGCAGGAAGCGCAGTCCCTCGGCGATGTCGGCGCGCAGGGTGGCGGGCGCGGCCCGCCCGGTCCGGAACCGGCCGCGCACCAGCAGCAGCGCGCCCACCGCGACCAGCCACAGCGCCGCCGGGGCGGTGAACGCCGCGGCCGTGCCCACCGCCGCCAGCAGGCCGCCCAGGGGAGGTCCGAGGAACTGGTTCGCGGTCAGCTCGGCGGCGTGCAGCCGCCCGTTGGCCCGGGGGAGCCGGTCGCGGCCGACCACCTGGGGCAGGATCGACTGGGCCGAGGTGTCGTAGAGGGTCTCGGTGACCCCGACGCACAGCGCCACCGCGTAGAGCAGCCAGACCGACCCCAGGTCCAGGGCCAGGGACAGCGCCAGGACGCCGAGCAGCAGCGCCCGGGCGAGGTTGGCGCCGAGCATCGTCCGGCGCCGGTCGAGCCGGTCGGCCAGGGCGCCCGCCGGGAGCGCGAAGAACAGCCACGGAAGGGTCAGCGCGAACGTCACCCCGGCGATGAGGGTGGGGGAGTCGGTGAAGCGCAGCGCCACCAGCGGCAGCGCCGTCTTCAGGACGCCGTCGGCGAGGTTGGACAGCGCCGAGGAGGTCCACAGGTTCCAGAAGGCGGCGCCCAGCGGGTCGGGGCGAGGTACCGGCGGGGGAGCGGGGTGCGGGGGGGTGTCGTCCGTCATGTGATCGAGAATGGCAGATCGATTGAGAAAGATCAATCGATTCTCGTGAGCTCGACCGGAGCTCGTCCGTTGTTACCCTCGGGGCATGGCAGAACCGGAACAGAGCGGGACCGCGCCCCGTCCGCGCACGCGACGACCGGCCACGGTCCAGGAGGCCAAGGCCCTGGCCCACCCGCTGCGGGTGCGCATCCTGCGGCTCTGCCTGACCCGGGAGCTCACCAACAAGGAGCTGGCCGACCGTCTGGAGGTCACTCCGGGCACGGTCCTCTACCACGTCCGCCAGCTCGTGGACGCGGGCCTGCTGCTGCCCGCGCCCGTGCGCACCGGAGCCAGCGGCGCGCTGGAGAAGCCCTACCGCGCCACCGGGGAGACCTGGTGGCTGGACGGCCCCCTTCTGGACACCGACGCCGGTTCCGCCGTCGCGCCGGTGGAGGCCTTCCAGCAGGAGCTGCGCGAGGCCGGACCGGAGTCGGTGCGCACCTACTCGCGCTTCGTGCTGCACCTGTCGGACGAGGAGGTGGCAGAGCTGGACCGCCGCATCGTCGCCGTCCTGGACGAGTACGTGGCCACCGACGGCCAGCGCGCGGACCGGCCCGTCTACGCCGGGGCGTTCCTGCTGCACCGTCCCGTCGACTGACCGCCGCCGGGTCAGCGCCGGTGGATCCGCCGCCCGCTCAGCCTGCCGGGCGTGATCGGTTTCGTTGTAGTGCAGACCCCGCCCTTCAGGACGGGGCAAGCCGCCCCCGCCACAATGTCGTAGGGCGTGGCTACGGTGTGTGCTGGTTCGAGGG
>ANAW01000216.1:0-265 GCA_000340945.1 Nocardiopsis synnemataformans DSM 44143
CCGGGACCACGGCACGTTCGGTGTGCGGTGGCGGGCCAAGGGCCGGTGGAAGCCTTCCTTCCGCTTCCCCGACGGCGCACGGATGAGCATCGAACGCCTGAGCCGCAAATGGGGGCGTATCAAGCTGCCCAAGCTGGGATGGGTGCGCTTTCGCTGGTCGCGCGCACCCCGGGGCACGGTTCGCTCGGCCACCGTCTCCCGCGACGGTGGCCATTGGTACGTGGCACTGTTGTGCGAGGACGGCCAGAGCACCCCTGAGTCGCAT